>NZ_JBEXVL010000009.1:0-232144 GCF_040638805.1 Streptomyces sp. NPDC005925
CAGCCAAATATTCGGAAACCCCAAAAACCGATGCCACGCCACACCCATGTTCGTGTTCAGCGACACCACGATCATCCAGATGAACGACGTGGAGATCTTGATCGTCGCGAACAGGTAGACCAGGTTCTGCAGCGTCGTGACGCCGAGGCCCTTGAAGGCCAGGACCAGCGGGTACGAGGCGAAGTAGCCGACCTCGTAGTGCTCGACGTGGTGCAGCGCGCCCTCGAGGCCGCGCAGGACGTAGATGGCGAGGCCGATGGTGAGGATGACGTACTCGACGAAGTACGCCTGGCCCGCCTTGGAGCCGGCGAAGCGGGACTTGCGGCCGGGGCGTGACGGAAGGCTCAGCAGGCGGATCGTGATGAGCACGGCGATGCCGAGGGTCGTCATCACGCCGATGAACTCGATGTAGAGCTCGAACGGCAGGAAGCCGCCGACGACCGGCAGCACCCAGTCGGCCCGGAACAGCTGGCCGAACGCCTGGGCCAACGTCGGGGGCAGCGTCAGGAAGCCGACCGCGACGAACCAGTGGGCGATGCCGACGATGCCCCAGCGGTTCATCCGGGTGTGGCCGAGGAACTCCCGGGCCAGGGTCACACTGCGCTGGTAGGGATTGTCCGTGCGCGTGCCGGCCGGGACCGGCTGGCCCAGCTTGAAGTACCGGACGAACTGACCGATGGCGCGCGCGAGCAGCGCGACGCCGACCACGGTCAGGACCAGCGACACGATGATCGCGGCGAGTTGCATGAGGGGGCTCCTCGGGCCTGCGAGGGGTGGTTCGACGGGTGAATCTCGGGGATCTCGGGGGATCCCTCGAGCGGGTGGTCGAGGGGTCTTTTTCGGCGAGGTGCCGAGCGGCTGTGGAGTGGCTGAAGAACGCCGTTACTAAGCGGTAACTTGTTCGGTCCGTTCGAGGCTACCCCGATCCTTCGTCGCACTGTAGCCAGGTGTGCGGTGATCTGCGTCGCTGAGGCAGCCCCGACCGGGTGGCGCCCGCGCCACGCCCACCGCATCATGCCTTTCGTCGTAAATCATGACATTCGGCTTAGCTTTGACATCGTGCTCTACGCAATCGTTGCCGCAGCCCTGGCCCTGGCCCTCTCCGCCGTGCTGACCGCACTCCTGCGTGTCCCCGTGCTGCGCCTCGGTGTCGTCGATCGGCGCAGGCAGCGCCCCGTTCCGCTGTCCGGCGGGGCGGCCGTCGTCCTGGCCACCGGACTGGTCGCCTGTCTGGGCGACTGGACCGGGCTCGCGCCGCTCGGGGACGGGATCGACCGGCTGCTGGTCTCCGCGGTGGCTGTCGCCGCGCTGGGACTCGTCGCGGACCTGTGGCGGCTCGGCACCCGTCTCCTGCTCGGCGGCACCGCTGTCGCGGCGGTGCCCGTGGTGCCGTACGCGGAGACCGGGTTCGTGGGCGGGGTGCTCGCCGTTGGCTGGATCGTGTTTGTCGCCGTCGCCTTCAAGGGGCTGGATCACGCCGATGGTCCGGTCGGCGCGGTCGGGATGCTCGCCGCCTTCGGGGCGGGGGCGTGCGCCGCCTCCGAGGTGATGGACGGGCTCGCGATGCTGCTGAGTGTGCTGGCGGCGTCCCTGACCGGGTTCCTCATGCACAACTGGCCGCCCGCGCGGGCCGGACTCGGCGCGGGCGGCGCCCTGTTCGTCGGTTTCCTGCTTGCCGGGGCGCTGGTCGTGACGCGGGCCGGGCAGGGCCTCGTACCGAGCGCCGGGGTGCTGTTCGCGCTCACCGCGGTCGCCTCGGCCGACGCCGTGCTGGTGCTGCTGTCCCGGCGGCTGGCCGGGCGGTCCCTGCTGCGGCGCGGCCCCGACCATCTCGTCCACCGGCTGCGCAAGCTCGGGCTGACCCCGCAGGGTGCGACCGTGCTGCTGGGCCTCGGCGCCGGGGCCGGGGTGCTGGCCGGGGTGCTGGTGCAGATCGGTGCGGCCGGCGAAGGGCGGGTGCTCTGGGTGGCCGCGGTGGTCGCGATCGTCGTCCTGGCACTCTTGCGGGTTCCGGTCTACGGGCCCCGGCGGCGCCCTCGCGTGACGTCTTCGCAGGTCAGAGCGCAGTTGCGTGTAAGGAATGGATAAGAGTTGAGCCCGTTCGACTCAGGTCTGTTGACCGCACGGTGAGCCTCGTGCACACTTGAGCCTGTTCCACTCAAGTCAGCTGGAGGAAATCACCATGGCACGTGCGGTCGGCATCGACCTGGGCACGACTAACTCCGTCGTCAGCGTTCTGGAGGGCGGCGAGCCCACCGTCATCACCAACGCCGAGGGCGCCAGGACCACGCCGTCCGTCGTCGCCTTCGCGAAGAACGGTGAGGTGCTCGTCGGCGAGGTCGCGAAGCGTCAGGCGGTCACCAACGTGGACCGGACCATCCGGTCCGTGAAGCGTCACATGGGCACCGACTGGAAGATCGAGCTGGACGGGAAGCCCTTCAACCCGCAGCAGATCAGCGCCTTCGTGCTGCAGAAGCTGAAGCGTGACGCCGAGGCGTACCTGGGCGAGAAGGTGACCGACGCGGTCATCACCGTCCCGGCGTACTTCAACGACTCGGAGCGCCAGGCCACCAAGGAGGCCGGCGAGATCGCCGGCCTGAACGTGCTGCGCATCGTCAACGAGCCGACGGCCGCCGCCCTGGCGTACGGCCTCGACAAGGACGACCAGACGATCCTCGTCTTCGACCTCGGTGGCGGCACCTTCGACGTCTCGCTGCTGGAGATCGGCGACGGCGTCGTCGAGGTGAAGGCCACCAACGGTGACAACCACCTCGGTGGTGACGACTGGGACCAGCGCGTCGTCGACTACCTGGTGCAGCAGTTCAAGTCCGGTCACGGCGTGGACCTCGCCAAGGACAAGATGGCCCTGCAGCGCCTCCGTGAGGCCGCCGAGAAGGCCAAGATCGAGCTGTCCTCGTCCACCGAGACCTCGATCAACCTGCCCTACATCACGGCGTCCGCCGAGGGCCCGCTGCACCTCGACGAGAAGCTCACCCGCGCGCAGTTCCAGCAGCTGACCGCGGACCTGCTGGAGCGCTGCAAGACGCCGTTCCACAACGTCATCAAGGACGCGGGCATCCAGCTCAGCGAGATCGACCACGTCGTCCTCGTCGGCGGTTCCACCCGTATGCCCGCCGTCGCCGAGCTGGTCAAGAACCTGACCGGCGGCAACGAGGCCAACAAGGGCGTCAACCCGGACGAGGTCGTCGCCATCGGCGCCGCCCTGCAGGCCGGTGTCCTCAAGGGCGAGGTCAAGGACGTCCTGCTCCTCGACGTCACCCCGCTGTCCCTCGGCATCGAGACCAAGGGCGGCATCATGACCAAGCTCATCGAGCGGAACACGACGATCCCGACCAAGCGGTCCGAGATCTTCACCACCGCCGAGGACAACCAGCCCTCCGTGCAGATCCAGGTCTACCAGGGCGAGCGCGAGATCGCGGCGTACAACAAGAAGCTCGGGATGTTCGAGCTGACCGGTCTGCCCCCGGCGCCGCGCGGCGTCCCGCAGATCGAGGTGTCCTTCGACATCGACGCCAACGGCATCATGCACGTCACGGCGAAGGACCTCGGCACCGGCAAGGAGCAGAAGATGACCGTCACCGGCGGCTCCTCGCTGCCGAAGGACGAGGTCGACCGGATGCGCCAGGAGGCCGAGCAGTACGCGGAGGAGGACCACCGCCGCCGGGAGGCCGCCGAGACCCGCAACCAGGGCGAGCAGCTCGTCTACCAGACGGAGAAGTTCCTCAAGGACAACGAGGACAAGGTCCCCGGCGACGTCAAGACGGAGGTCGAGGAGTCCATCGCCGAGCTGAAGGAGAAGCTCAAGGGCGAGGACACCGCCGAGATCCGCACTGCCACCGAGAAGGTCGCCGCCATCTCGCAGAAGCTGGGCCAGGCCATGTACGCCGACGCCCAGGGCGCGGCCGCGGGCGGCACCGAGGACGCGGGTGCCGGCCAGGCCAGGGCCGAGGACGACGTCGTGGACGCGGAGATCGTCGACGACGAGCGGAAGGACGGTGCCGCGTGACGGAGGAGACCCCGGGCTTCGACGAGCAGCAGCCCGACGTCCCCTCCGGCGCCACCTCCGACGACGCCGAGCCGCAGGCCGCCCCCTCCCCTCAGGAGGGGGCGGCCCCGGCCGGGGACACGGGCCAGACGGCGGCCCTGGTGGCCCAGCTCGACCAGGCGCGTTCCGCGCTCGGTGAGCGCACCGCGGACCTCCAGCGGCTCCAGGCCGAGTTCCAGAACTACCGCCGCCGGGTCGAGCGCGACCGGATCGCGGTCCGGGAGATCGCCGCGGCGAACCTCCTGACCGAGCTCCTGCCCGTGCTGGACGACATCGGCCGCGCGCGGGAGCACGGCGAGCTGGTGGGCGGCTTCAAGTCCGTCGCCGAGTCGCTGGAGAACGTCGCGGGGAAGATGGGCCTGCAGCAGTTCGGCAAGGAGGGCGAGCCCTTCGACCCGACGATCCACGAGGCGCTGATGCACTCGTACGCGCCGGACGTCACCGAGACGACGTGCGTGGCGATCCTGCAGCCCGGGTACCGCATCGGCGAGCGCACCATCCGCCCCGCGCGGGTGGCGGTGGCCGAGCCGCAGCCGGGCGCGCAGACCGTCAAGTCCGCCGACGAGGCCGCGGCGGCCGAGCCGGCCGAGGCGGCGGCCGAGCAGTCGGACGACAAGGAGAGCGGTGGCCCGGACGAGGGCTGACGTGACGACAGAGGCCGGGGAGGAGGGACGTCGGGGATGAGCACCAAGGACTTCATCGAGAAGGACTACTACAAGGTCCTCGGCGTCCCCAAGGACGCCACCGAGGCCGAGATCAAGAAGGCGTACCGGAAGCTCGCCCGCGAGTACCACCCGGACGCCAACAAGGGAAACACCAGGGCGGAGGAGCGCTTCAAGGAGATCTCCGAGGCGAACGACATCCTCGGCGACCCCAAGAAGCGCAAGGAGTACGACGAGGCACGCGCCCTGTTCGCGGGCGGCGGTTTCCGCCCCGGGCCGGGCGCCGGCGCGGGCGGCTCCTTCAACTTCGACCTGGGTGACCTGTTCGGCGGCCAGGGCGGACCGGGCGGCCAGCCCGGCGGTTTCGGCGGCGGCATCGGTGACGTGTTCGGCGGCCTGTTCAACCGGGGCGGCCCGACCACGACGCGGTCCCAGCCGCGGCGCGGGCAGGACGTGGAGTCCGAGGTCACCCTCAGCTTCACCGAGGCGATCGAGGGCGCGACGGTCCCGCTGCGGATGTCCTCGCAGTCGCCCTGCAAGGCCTGCTCGGGCACCGGCGACAAGAACGGCACGCCGCGCGTGTGCCCGACCTGCGTCGGCACCGGCCAGGTCGCGCGGGGCTCGGGCGGCGGCTTCTCGCTCACCGATCCCTGCCCGGACTGCAAGGGCCGCGGCCTGATCGCCGAGGACGCCTGCGAGATCTGCAAGGGCAGCGGGCGCGCCAAGTCCTCGCGCACCATGCAGGTGCGCATCCCGGCCGGGGTCGCCGACGGGCAGCGGATCAGGCTGCGCGGCAAGGGCGCGCCGGGCGAGCGGGGCGGCCCGGCGGGCGATCTGTACGTGGTGGTGCACGTCGACTCCCACCCGGTGTTCGGCCGCAGGGACGACAACCTCACCGTGACCGTGCCGGTCACGTTCGTCGAGGCCGCCCTCGGCGGCGAGGTCCGGGTCCCGACCCTGGGCGGTCCCGCGGTGACGCTGAAACTGCCCCCGGGCACCCCCAACGGGCGCACGATGCGCGCCCGGGGCAAGGGCGCGGTCCGCAAGGACGGCAGCCGCGGAGACCTGTTGGTCACCGTGGAGGTGAGTGTTCCGACGGACCTGACGGGGAAGGCTCGTGAGGCGCTGGAGACGTATCGCGAGGCGACCGCGGGTGAGGATCCGCGGGCGGAGCTGTTCCAGGCCGCGAAGGGAGCTTGAGTGAGATGGACGGCCGTCGACGCAACCCGTACGAGCTGACCGAGGACACCCCTGTCTACGTCATCTCGGTGGCGGCCCAGCTCTCCGGCCTGCACCCGCAGACGCTGCGTCAGTACGACCGTCTGGGGCTGGTGTCCCCGGACCGCACCGCGGGCCGGGGCCGCCGCTACTCGGCCCGGGACATCGAGCTGCTCCGCCAGGTGCAGCAGTTGTCGCAGGACGAGGGCATCAACCTGGCGGGTATCAAGCGCATCATCGAACTGGAGAACCAGGTCGCGGCGCTTCAGGCCCGTGTCCAGGAGCTGCAGTCGGCGCTGGAGGGCGCCGCGGCGACGATGCGGCAGCGCGAGGCCGCGGTGCACGCGTCGTACCGGCGCGACTTGGTGCCGTACCAGGAGGTCCAGCAGACCAGCGCGCTGGTGGTGTGGCGCCCGAAGCGGCAGCAGTCCTCGGACTGACCGGATGGTGAAGGACCCCGGAGGCTTGTCCTCCGGGGTCCTTTTTCATGCCCTTCGACGGGTGGCCGAGTCTGTTCGGTCATATGAACGACATTCGATGGGCCGCAGGTCGGGTCCCGGCGTCGTTGGCGATCACGACTCGCGTCGAATGGGGTGGATGTACGGGTAACGCACGCGCCCGGGGTTCCGTTGGCTCGGCGAGTGGTGGAGAGGCGTTGCAGATTGTGTCGCTGCGTCTTCACATCCGGCACGGAGGGTGGTGTTGCCATCTCGTTAAGTGGATCGGGGTTGACGGTGGGGGTGGCTGACGCGTTGGCTTTTCAGTCACTCGGGTAGCAAAGCTGCTCCCGCGTCCGGAACACCAGAAGTGAGCAGCCGTATGCGTCGTATCGCCATATCCGTGGCCGGGTCCACGTTGACCCTTTCGCTGGCCGCCTGCGGTGTGCTGGGCGGTGCGGAAAGCGGTGACGAGGCGCAGGTGAAGGGCAACGACATCACCGTCGGCCTGCTGCTGCCGGAGAAGGCGAACACGCGCTACGAACAGTTCGACTACCCCATCTTCAAGAAGAAGGTCGCCGCCCTGACCCGGGACCGGGGCCGCGTCCTGTACGCCAACGCGGAGGCGGACGCCAAGAAGCAGGAGGGCCAGCTCGAGGAGATGATCGAGGGCGGGGCCGACGCCATCGTGCTGGACGCGGTCGACGCGCACGCCGTCGCGGAGGGCGTCGCGAAGGCCAAGAGGGCGGGCATCCCGGTCATCGCCTACGACCGGCTGGCCGAGGGCCCCATCGACGCGTACATCTCCTTCGACAACGAACTCGTCGGCGAGGTGCAGGGCCGCTCGCTGCTGGAGGCCCTCGGCGGCCGCTCCGGCAGCGCGACTCGGATCGTCATGATGAACGGCTCGCCCACCGACCCGAACGCCCGGCAGTTCAAGAAGGGCGCGCTCGCCGAGCTGACCGGCAAGGTCCGGATCGCCAAGTCCTACGACACCAAGGACTGGAAGCCGGAGAACGCCCGCGCGAACATGAAGAAGGCCATCAACGCGATCGGCGCGGACCGCATCGCGGCCGTCTACTCCGCGAACGACGGCATGGCGGGCGGCGTCATCGAGGCGCTGGAGGACGCGGGCGTGACCGATCTACCGCCGGTCACCGGACAGGACGCCGAACTGTCCGCCGTGCAGCGGATCGTGGCCGGCGAGCAGTACATGAGCGTCTACAAGCCCTACCCGCAGGAGGCCGAGAACGCCGCCGAGATGGCCGTGGCCCGGGTCCAGGGCAAGGACATCCAGTTCGACGCGCTCACCCGGGACAACGTCGACAGCCCCACCCACAAGAACATTCCCGCGCAGCTCGTCCCCGTGGTCGCGCTGACGAAGGAGAACGTCGCCGACACCGTCGTCGCGGACGGCATCTACGAGGCGTCGGACATCTGCACCGCCAAGTACGAGACCGCCTGCGCCGCGATCGACCTCGAGTCCTGAGCCCCGGCGGCACGGGCACGGACCGGGCTCGCCCCGGAGCCACCCGCCAGCTTGCTGCAACGCCACCTTCCTGAGGCCACGAAATATCCCCATCAACCCGCGCTTTGTGGCGCTCGGCGCGGAAAGAGCAGTGTTGCGGACCACGTTCGGTGCGCGCATAGTGGCGCTGCGGAAGAGCGCAACCGGGGGTTGGGACGGGCGATGGCCGGGCACGGGACGGACGAGCATCCACACGGTGCTGACCGCCTGTGCGAGGCCGGGGACCGCGTGTACTCCCGGGCCGTGCGGCGCGGCCGGGTGCCGCGCCGCGACGCGCAGCCGCTGCCCTGCCTCCTCGACCTGGGCCTGCTGCACCCCGACCCGGACGACATGGACTGGCTGGTGCCCACCGCGCCCCAGGAGGTCATGACCCGCCTGCTGCGCGGCGTCTACGACGAGGTCCGCTCCAGCGAGCGACGGGTGGGCTCGGTGGTGGCCGCCGTCGAGTGGTACGCCGGTCTGGGTGGCAGGCCCGCGTCGTCACCGTTCGCCGGGGAGGGCACCGCGATCCGTGTCCTGGACGGGCTGTCCCGCATCCAGGGGGCCATGGACGCGGCGACCCAGGCCTGTACGGCGGAGGTGCTGACCGTGCAGCCCGGCGGCATCCGGCCCGAGCACGAACTCACCGAGGGCCTGCACCGGGCGATGGAGCTGCGCGCCCGCGGCGTCCGGATGCGCGACCTGTACACGCACGTGGCACGGCACGGCCAGGGGCTGCTCAACTACCTGGAGCTGATGGGCGACACGGTCCAGGCGCGCACCCTGGACGAGGTGATCGACCGGCTCATCCTGTTCGACCGGACGGTCGCGTTCATCCCCGCCAACTCCGACCGCACCATGGCGCTGGAGCTGCGGCACCCGGCGCTGGTGGAGTATCTGGGCACGGTCTTCGAGCGGCTGTGGCGCCTCGCGCTGCCGTTGACGGCGCCGCTGCCCGACACCGGCATCGAGGGCATCTCGCACCGGGAGCGGTCGATCGCCGCGCTGCTCGCGGAGGGCCATCAGGACGCGGTCATCGCGGAGCGGCTCGGCATCAGCGTGCGGACGTGCCGGGCGCACATCGCGCGCCTGTCGGAGACGCTGGGCGCGGCGAGCCGTACGCAGCTCGGGGTGCGCATCGCCCAGGTGGGCCTGGACGGCCCGCCCAGGGCGCCGTCCGCGGTCCGGATCCCGGGGCAGGGCTCGGCGACGACGCGCTGACCGCCGCGCGCGGGGCCGGCCGCGCGCGCGGCGCTGTCCTCCGAGCCGGCAGGTCCGGCCCGTGCCGGCCGCCGTGTCAGCCGGCCGTGCCCTGCTGGTCGAGGATCCCGGACCGGCCGATGAGGTAACCGAGCTGGGCGCGGCTCTCGCTGCCGAGGGTGGCGGCGAGCTTGGCGATGTGGACGCGCGCCGTACGGACGTTCATGCCGAGGCGTTCGGCGATGACGGCGTCGGTGTGGCCCTCCACGAGCAGCGCGGCGATCGTGCGCTGCCGGGCGGTGATGCCGTTGAGGGTGGGCTGCTGGACGTCCTGCGGGTACATCGGCGTCGCCAGGCGCCACAGCCGGTCGAAGGCGGTGGCGAGGTAGGACACCAGCGCGGGGTGGCGCACCTCCAGGGCGATCAGGCTCTCCTTGTCGGCGGGCAGGAAGGCCACGTCGCGGTCCACGAGGATGAGCCGGTCGGGGATCTCGTCCAGGGTGCGGGCCTCGGCGTCGCCGCGCAGCCGCTCGTAGCGGGCCCGGACCATGGGCACGTGGCGCTGGGTGTGCTGGTAGAGGGTGCGGATGCGGCCGCCCCGGTCGAGCAGGGCCTGGTCGCGGTCGAGGGACAGGGCCTGGGCGGCCTCGCCGCGGCGGCCGGTGTAGTGGGCGTTGGGCTGGATGCACAGCAGTTCGTGCGTGGGGTCGGCCATCGCCTCGGTGATGGCCCGGTTGATGCGGGCCGTGCCGCTGAGGATGCGGATGGCGGGGCTGTCCGTGCCGGCGGGGCCGCTGCCGCTGATCCGCATGAGCCGGGCGAACGTCTCCGCGAGCCGTTCCTCGCGCCGCCGTTCGTCCGCCATCCGCTCCTGGGAGCGCCGCAGCAGCCGGTGCAGGGCGACGGCCGGCGCGACGGGCTCCATCCTGCTCAGGTCGTCGACGGCCGGGTGCAGCAGGCCGAAGTCGACGAGGCAGGGCGCGCGGTGCGTGTCCCCGGCCGGTATGTGCCCCTCCCGCAGGGCTCTTTCGTACAGCTCTGTTCCTGCGGAGCACAGGTCTTCCACGCCGTGCTCCGGGTGGGGCGCCGACGTCACTCGGTAGCTCCCTCCTGGCCGGGGGATCGCCCCGGGATCAGTGATTCTTGTCGAGTATCCCGGACTGGGCGATGAGGTATCCGAGCTGGGCCCTGCTGCCGCTGCCGAGGGCGGAGGCCAGCTTGGCTATGTGGGCCCGGCAGGTGCGGACGTTCATGCCGAGGCGGCGGGCTATGGCCTCGTCGACGTGGCCCTCGACGAGGAGTTTGGCGATGGAGTGCTGGATGTCGGTGATGCCGTCGGGGTCGGTCTCGTAGGGGGTGCCGGCCTGGAGGGGGACGGCACGGCCCCACATGAACTCGAAGACCTTCACCAGGTAGCGCACCAGGCCCGGGTGGCGCAGTTCCAGGGCGACCTGGCGGTCCTCGCGGACGGGGATGAAGGCGACGGTCTCGTCGCAGATGATGAGGCGTTCGACGAGTTCGTCGATGGTGCGGTACTCGACCTTGCCCTCGGCGAACCGGTCGACGTAGGCGATCCGGTCGGGCAGGTACCGGGCGGTGTGCTGGTAGAGGGTGCGGATGCGCACGCCGCGTTCGATGAGCGGCTTGTCGCGCTCGACGGCCTCCAGGAGCCGGTTCTCCGGGCTGCGGCGGCCGCTGGGCTGGACGGTGAGGACCTCGGTCCGGCACTGGGCGGTGGCGAGGTCGAGGGCGGCGTTGATGCGGTCGAGGCCCTCCAGGACGGTGATGGAGTGGGTGGGTGCGGTCTCCTGTGTGCTGAGGGCGAGGAACGGTTCGAAGAGCTCGCTGAGGCGGACGGACTGCCGGCGGTGCTCGGTGATCTCGCGTTCGATGGGGTGCAGCCGCTGCGCGAGTGCCACCGTGGGGGGCACCGGCCGCAGCCAGTTCGCGTCGTCGGGATCCGGGTGGAGCAGGGCGAACTCCATCAGGCACGGGGCGGGTTGGACGTCGGCCCGCTGGATACGACCTGTGCGCAAAGCCTTCGCATAGAGACGGCTACCCTCCTCACACAGCTCGGTTACCGCATGGGGATGTGTATCTTTGTTCCGGTTTGTTTCCAAATCTCCACCCCCCAGGGTCCTGAACGTGCAGGAACATGATGCACCGATCGTGTGGCCATTACGTGCCTGAATGAGCCATCGTCTTATCCGACGGGGGAAGAGGGGACCTTCAAGTGAGGACGAAGCCGACTATGAGTAAGAGAATGCTTCGCTCGGTACTTGTTGCCGCCTTCTCCGCCGTTGTGGCCTTCGGAACGCTGGCTGGCCTCTCCGGTGCGAAGAGCGACGTGCACAAGGCGGGAGCTGCTCAGTCCGTGACTGTCGAGACGACCGGCGGTGAAACGCAGGACAGCCCTCTCGACACCAGGTGGGACTGATCGAGATGACCACACCGCCCGACGACCGGTCCTTCCGACGCGAGATGGCCACCGCCTACCGCTCCGGCTGGCACTTCATCGATCTGGCCACCGCCATTCCTCACAGCGGTGACTCGCTGATGGTGACCGTGTTCGGTGAGCCGGTCGTCGTCACGCGGGACGACGACGACGACGTGCGGGCGTACCGGTGTCTTCGTCGGCCACGGGGCGCTCCACAGCCCGTGCGGTGTGCCATCCGGTACGGAATGATCTTTGTGAATCTCGACCAGCGTGACCACCAGCTGGCCCAGTCGGAGCCCACCGACTCCAGGACCAGGACCATCTCGGCCACCCCCCGCAGTGCCTGACGCGATTCCCCCGTCGTATTAAATCGCTCAGGTGCTTCCCCCCGCAGCGGCGTCACCGTGACCTGAACACGGTGACGCCGCTGTTTTTTTGCGCTCCTGCCGGGCAGGAACCTCCTACTTGAGCGGAACGGGCTCAACTTTGCGTACGCTTGCTCTGTCAGCAGTACGGAACGCGGGCCGGGCAGACGTGTATGCACGTATCCACGGCTGACGCACAGGAGGAGGGACCGACACGTGGACGCCGAGCTGACCAACCGGAGCCGGGACGCGATCAACGCGGCGAGCAGCCGCGCCGTGACCGAGGGACACCCCGACCTCACCCCGGCTCACCTGCTGCTCGCTCTGCTCCAGGGGCGGGAGAACGAGAACATCACCGACCTGCTGGCCGCCGTCGACGCCGACCAGGCGGTCGTGCGCGCCGGCGCGGAGAAGATCCTCGCCGCCCTGCCCAGCGTGACGGGGTCGACCGTCGCGCCGCCCCAGCCGAACCGGGAACTGCTCGCCGTGATCGCCGACGCGCAGGCCCGCGCGCGGGAACTCGGCGACGAGTACCTGTCCACCGAGCACCTCCTCGTCGGCATCGCCGCGAAGGGCGGCGCGGCCGGTGACGTACTCTCCGGGCAGGGCGCGACGGCGCCGAAGCTGCTGACCGCCTTCCAGGGGGCGAGGGGAGGGCGCCGCGTGACGACCGCGGACCCCGAGGGGCAGTACAAGGCGCTGGAGAAGTTCGGCACCGACCTCACGGCCGCCGCGCGCGAGGGCGGGCTCGACCCGGTCATCGGCCGCGACACCGAGATCCGCCGCGTCGTACAGGTGCTGTCCCGCCGGACGAAGAACAACCCGGTCCTGATCGGTGAGCCGGGCGTCGGCAAGACCGCCGTCGTGGAGGGCCTCGCCCAGCGGATCGTGAAGGGCGACGTGCCCGAGTCCCTGAAGAACAAGCGGCTCGTCGCGCTGGACCTGGGCGCGATGGTCGCGGGGGCCAAGTACCGGGGCGAGTTCGAGGAGCGGCTGAAGACCGTCCTCGCCGAGATCAGGGCCTCCGACGGCCAGATCATCACGTTCATCGACGAGCTGCACACGGTCGTCGGCGCGGGCGCCGGCGGCGACTCGGCGATGGACGCGGGCAACATGCTCAAGCCGATGCTCGCCCGCGGCGAGCTGCGCATGGTCGGCGCCACCACGCTGGACGAGTACCGCGAGCGCATCGAGAAGGACCCGGCGCTGGAGCGGCGCTTCCAGCAGGTGCTGGTCGCCGAGCCGTCCGTCGAGGACACCATCGCCATCCTGCGCGGTCTCAAGGGCCGCTACGAGGCCCACCACAAGGTGCAGATCGCCGACGCGGCACTGGTCGCGGCGGCCACCCTGTCCGACCGGTACATCACCTCACGCTTCCTGCCCGACAAGGCCATCGACCTCGTCGACGAGGCCGCCTCCCGCCTCCGCATGGAGATCGACTCCTCGCCCGTCGAGATCGACGAACTCCAGCGCGCCGTCGACCGGCTGCGCATGGAGGAACTCGCCCTCAGCAAGGAGACCGACAGGGCCTCCAAGGAGCGCCTGGAGCGACTGCGCCGCGACCTCGCCGACAAGGAGGAGGAGCTGCGCGGCCTGACCGCCCGCTGGGAGAAGGAGAAGCAGTCCCTCAACCGGGTCGGCGAGCTGAAGGAGAAGCTGGACGAGCTGCGCGGCCAGGCCGAACGCGCCCAGCGCGACGGCGACTTCGACACCGCCTCCAAACTGCTCTACGGCGAGATCCCCGCCCTGGAACGCGACCTGGCCGCCGCCTCCGAGGCCGAGGAGGAGGTCGCCCGCGACACCATGGTCAAGGAGGAGGTCGGCTCCGACGACATCGCGGACGTCGTCGCCTCCTGGACCGGCATCCCCGCGGGCCGGCTCCTGGAGGGCGAGACGCACAAGCTGCTCCGCATGGAGGAGGAGGTCGGCAAGCGGCTCATCGGCCAGACCGAGGCCGTGCGGGCGGTGTCGGACGCGGTGCGGCGCGCACGGGCCGGGATCGCCGACCCCGACCGTCCGACCGGCTCGTTCCTCTTCCTGGGCCCCACGGGCGTCGGCAAGACGGAGCTGGCCAAGGCCCTCGCCGACTTCCTCTTCGACGACGAGCGGGCCATGGTCCGCATCGACATGTCGGAGTACGGCGAGAAGCACAGCGTGGCCCGCCTGGTGGGCGCCCCGCCCGGCTACGTCGGCTACGAGGAGGGCGGCCAGCTGACCGAGGCGGTGCGCCGCCGCCCGTACAGCGTGGTCCTGCTGGACGAGGTGGAGAAGGCCCACCCCGAGGTCTTCGACATCCTTCTGCAGGTGCTGGACGACGGGCGGCTGACGGACGGCCAGGGCCGCACCGTCGACTTCCGCAACACGATCCTGGTGCTCACGTCCAACCTCGGCAGCCAGTTCCTGGTCGACCCCATCAGCAGCGAGACGGAGAAGCGGGAACAGGTCCTCGAGGTGGTCCGGGTCTCCTTCAAACCGGAGTTCCTCAACCGCCTGGACGACCTGGTGGTCTTCTCGGCGCTGACCAAGGACGAGCTGAGCCGGATCGCCCGCCTCCAGATCGACGCGCTCACCCGGCGGCTCGCCGAGCGCCGCCTCGCCCTGGAGGTCACCGACGGGGCGCTGACCTGGCTCGCCGACGAGGGCATGGACCCGGCGTACGGGGCGCGCCCGCTGCGCCGCCTCGTCCAGACCGCGATCGGTGACCGCCTCGCCAAGGAGATCCTGTCCGGCGGGATCACGGACGGCGACACGGTGCGGGTGGACCGCGCGGGGGACGGCCTGACCGTCGGCCCGGTGGCCCGGCGGGCGTGACGCCTGTTGCGCCGTTCCGGCCGGATCGTGTCCGCCGAGGGCTGACAGGCCCCGGCGGGGCTTGCCACCCCCCTCCCCGCATGAGGGAGGATGGCGAGATCCGTACGAAGGGAAAATCACGGTGAGCATCGACCCGTCCTCGATTCCGAACTTCGGGGGCCAGCCCGAGCCGCAGCCCCAAGGACCGGCGGGCCCCGTCGTGCCGGATCAGGACCTCGTGAAGCAGCTCCTCGAGCAGATGGAGCTGAAGTACGTCGTCGACGAAGAGGGTGACCTCGCGGCGCCGTGGGAGCAGTTCCGTACGTACTTCATGTTCCGCGGTGAGGGGGAGCAGCAGGTCTTCTCGGTGCGGACGTTCTACGACCGGCCCCACAAGATCGACGAGAAGCCCCAGCTGATGGAGCTGATCGACGACTGGAACCGCCGCACCCTGTGGCCCAAGGTCTACACGCACACCCACGACGACGGCACGGTCCGCCTCATCGGCGAGGCCCAGATGCTGATCGGCATGGGCGTGGCCCTGGAGCACTACGTCTCCTCGACGGTCAGCTGGGTGCGGGCCGCCATCGAGTTCGACAAGTGGCTCGTGGAACAGCTCGGCCTGGAGCCGGAGACCGGCGAGACCGGCAAGCCCGAGAGCGGCGAGGGCACCGAAGGCGGCGAGTAACCGCCTCTGGCCCTTCAGGAGCCCGGCCGGGGCGCCGACCACCACGGTCGGGCGCCCGGGGCCGGGCTTCCGGCTGTCAGGGCCCCGGAAGGGCGCTGACGGGCTCGGAGGGGGCTCGCAGGGGCCCGACGGGGCTCAGAGGCCGGCCAGCCGCTTGGCGGCCTTCTGGAGTACCTCGGTGCGCTTGCAGAAGGCGAACCGCACGAACGGCGCGCCCGCCTCCCGGTGGTCGTAGAACACGGCGTTCGGGACGGCGACGACTCCGGCGCGTTCGGGCAGGGCGCGGCAGAAGGCGAAGCCGTCGCTCTCGCCGAGGGGCCGGATGTCGGTCGTGACGAAGTAGGTCCCGGACGGCTTGAAGACCCGGAACCCGGCGTCCGCGAGCCCCGCCGCCAGCAGGTCCCGCTTGACGCGCATGTCCTCGCGGAACCCGGTGAAGTACGACTCGGGAAGGGCCAGTGCCTCGGCGACGGCGTACTGGAGCGGCCCCGCCGAGACGTACGTCAGGAACTGCTTGGCGGACCGCACCGCGGTGACCAGGGCGGGCGAGCCCGTGATCCAGCCGACTTTCCACCCGGTGAACGAAAACGTCTTACCGCTCGAACTGATGTTCACCGTCCGCTCGCGCATGCCGGGGAAGGAGGCGAGCGGCACGTGCTCGGCGCCGTCGAAGACCAGGTGCTCGTACACCTCGTCCGTCACCACCAGCAGGTCCCGCTCCACCGCCAGCTCCGCGACGGCGGCGAGCTCCGCGCGGGTGAGGACGGTGCCCGTCGGGTTGTGCGGGGTGTTGATCAGCAGCAGCCGGGTGCGGTCGGTGACGGCGGCGCGCAGTTCGTCGAGATCCAGCCGGAAACAGTCGCCGTCCGGGCGCAGCGTGACGGGCACGCGCGTGCCGCCCGCCATGGCGATGGACGCGGCGTAGGAGTCGTAGTACGGCTCGAACGCGATCACCTCGTCACCCGGCTCGAGCAGCGCGAGCAGCGAGGCGGCGATCGCCTCGGTCGCCCCGGCCGTGACCAGCACCTCCGTGTCCGGGTCGTACGCCAGCCCGTACCGCCGCTGCTGGTGCGCGGCGATCGCGGTACGCAGCTCGGGGACGCCGGGACCCGGCGGGTACTGGTTGCCCCGCCCGTCCCGCAGGGCCCGCACGGCGGCCTCCCTGATCTCCTCGGGGCCGTCGGTGTCGGGGAAGCCCTGACCGAGGTTGATCGCCCCGGTGCGCAGGGCGAGGGCGGACATCTCGGCGAAGATCGTCGTCCCGAACTCGGCGAGCCTGCGGTTGAGGAGAGGTCGCGCGCTGGAGGTCATACGGGCCATCCTGCGCCGAAGCTCTGGAGTTCCTCAACTCTGCTTTGACCCTGATTCGACGCGGGCATCCCTGTGTCACGCAACACAGCGAGGCGCCCACGGGGGGCCGCTTCGGGGGAAACGGAAGGAGGGTGACGCCATGGCTATCGGCATCATCCTGGGGGTTGTCTTCGTGTGCGCGGTGGTCGCGCTGATCGTGGCCGCGGTCCGCCGGGCGGCGACGTCGCCGTCACGGGGCCGTTCGCGGGGCCGTCACGGGGCCGGCGGCGTCGCCGCCGCCGGCGGCGGCGACTCGAGCTGGTGGGCCGGCGACGGGGGGAGCAGCGGTTCGTGCGGCTCGTCGGGCGGCTCGTCGTGCGGCTCGTCGGGCGGCTCGTCGTGCGGGGGTGGCTCGTCGTGCGGAGGCGGGTCGTCCTGTGGGGGCGGGGGCGGATGCGGCGGCGGAGGCGGCTGACACGGGGCAGCTGAGCTTCGGCGGGGGGACGCATTCGATCGGCGGGGTCCTTTTCACCGGGGCCCCGGCGGGGCGGGGCCCTTCCGGGCCGCGTCCCGGGCCGGGCGTCCGCCGGGAACCTCTCCCGGCGGACGCTCTCTCGCTCCGGCCCACGCCTTCACATCGAACGCATGCGCCCTATGGGAACATCTGATCCCAATAGCCCATCGC
Organism: Streptomyces sp. NPDC005925; assembly: GCF_040638805.1. Classification (NCBI taxonomy): domain Bacteria; kingdom Bacillati; phylum Actinomycetota; class Actinomycetes; order Kitasatosporales; family Streptomycetaceae; genus Streptomyces; species Streptomyces sp. NPDC005925. The sequence goes on from NZ_JBEXVL010000009.1 coordinate 17,346, forward strand.
TGGATGGAAACCGACTCGAAGTTGGGTAAAAACGCGGTGGCACCGCCACAGTTCGTGATTGCCTCTAAAACGCCACCGCAGCCCCAAGTGCCGTCCACGGGTGCCATTCCGACCGGCCGATCGGGCTGAACCGGGCCGATCCCCGGTGTGACCGGGGATGCGCCGTACCTGCATCCATTTCACGTGTGTCAGCGGAGCCATTCCATGCTCACGAACCTCAGCACCTCCTACACCGATACGCGCGCGGCCGACCTCGCCTGGGCCCTGGGCCGCGAGCCCCTCCCGGCGCTGGCCACGCTCGACGTCCGAATGGACAGGGCCAACGTCCAGTTGCGACTTCTCGGCGCGTCCCACCAGGTCCTGCTGGAGCACGACCGGGGCGCCTGCTCGGAGACCGTGGCCTGTATCGCGGGCCGCAGCACACCCCTGCCGCTGGGCGTCGCCAAGCGGGTGGGCGACTGGGAGTACGAGTTCGCCGCCCGCGTGGAACTGCTGGCGCCCGGCGCGTTCGCGGGCCGCGCCCAGGAGTTGCTGGCCCTGGTCTCCGACCACCCGCACGGGCTGGCCGGCGTCTTCCCCGGCAGCCCGCACGCCTTCACCGCGATGCTCGTGCACCGCCACCAGGGGCAGATCACCTGGCGCACCTGGCACGCCTACCCGCAGGACGGCCAACTGGTCACCACCCGCACGCGTGTGGGCGTGAGACCCGCGCCCCCGGCGGGTGCCGCGGGGGAGCCCTCGCGTGTCGTCGGCCGGGGGCGCGCGAGGGGGGTGCGCAGCCCGTCCGCCGTCTGATTCACCCGGCGTGGGGACGGCTTCGCGCGGCCGGACCGGCCCGCTGTCCCGGGACCGGCCGCGCGTCGGCCGCGCCGCCGGTGCTATTTACACTCGTGTGGGTGACGCAGTGCACCCGGCGAGTCACGTAACGTCACAGCGTGATCGATCCGTCAACACGGGCAACGCCCGGCATCCCTCCCAGGAGGCACGGGATGCCCGACGGAGCGTGCGACGGAACACGTGGCGGACCGGGCGACGGACCGCGTGAGGGACCGCGCGAGGGTCCGCGGGACGGAGCCACCGGGCCCGGTGAGTCGGGGACGTCGTCCGAAGCGGTGTGCGGCCCCGCGGCCCGGCTGCCCGTCCGGCCGGCCACGGGACGGTTCCTCGTCCTCGCGTGCGTGTTCGTCTGCGCGGCCTGCGGCCTCGTGTACGAGCTGGAACTCGTCGCCCTCGCCTCCTACCTGATGGGTGACACGGTCACCCAGGCGTCCGTCGTCCTGTCCGTCATGGTCTTCGCGATGGGCATCGGCGCCCTCGCCGCCAAACGGCTGTGCCGGCAGGCCGCCGTGGGCTTCGCCACCGTCGAGGCCGTACTCGCCCTCGTCGGCGGGACCAGCGCGATGGCCCTGTACGCCGTCTTCGCCTGGACCGGCGACTGGGGCGGGCCGTGGGCCGACGGGCCCCGCTGGCTGCTGGTCGCGTTCTCCCTCGCCATCGGCCTGCCGATCGGCGCCGAGGTCCCGCTGCTGATGGAGCTCATGCAGCGCATCCGACGGCAGGACGCGGGCGGCGCCGTCGCCGAGCTGTTCGCCGCCGACTACGTGGGCGCGCTCGTCGGCGGACTGGCGTTCCCCTTCTTCCTGCTGCCGTTCCTGGGGCAGTTGACGGCCGTACTGGCCACCGGCGCGGTCAACGTCGTCGCCGGGGGAGCCCTCGTGCTCGGCCTGTTCCACCGGGACCTGACCCGCCGGGCCCGCTGGACGCTGCTGATCGTCGACCTCACCGTCCTCGCCCTCCTCGCCGCCGCGACCGTCCTCGTGGACGACTTCGAACAGGCCGCCCGGCAGGCCGTGTTCGGCGGGCACGTCCGCGTCGCACTGCAGACCGACGTCCAGGAACTCGTCCTCACCGGCGGCCCGTGCGGGCGGCCCTTCGACCTCTTCGTCGACGGGCGGCTGCGCATCAGCGGCGAGGACGAACGCCGCTACCACGAGGCCCTCGTCCACCCCGCCCTGGCCGCCGGCCCCCACGCGCGCGTGCTCGTCCTCGGCGGCGGCGACGGAATGGCCGCCCGGGAGGTACTGCGCCATCCGGGCGTACGCCGCCTCGACATCGTCGAGCTCGACCCCGGGGTCGTCCGGCTGGCCTCCCACGACCCGGCCCTCAGCCGCCTCAACGACCACGTCTACGACGACCCCCGCCTGCACGTCACCACCGCCGACGCCTTCAAGTGGCTGCGGTCGGCACCGGCGGGGACGTACGACGTGGTGATCTCGGACCTGCCCGACCCGGGCATCACGGCGAGCGCGAGGCTGTACACCCAGGAGTTCTACGGGCTCGCCCGGCGGTCGCTGACCGGCTCCGGGCGGCTGGTCGTGCACGCCGGGCCGCTGTCCGCGCAGCCGAAGGTGTTCTGGACGGTGGAGGCGACGGTCCGTGCCGCCGGGCTGCGGACCGTGCCGTACCTGGTGAGCGGCCGCGACGCCCGCTTCACCGCCGGTCCCGACCGCGCCGCCACCGGTGACGCCGACGCGCACGACGACTGGGGGCTTCTGCTCGCCGGCCGCGATCGCCCGCTCCTGCGCCTCGGCCCCCACGGGCCCCGCCCGCGCACCCTCACACCCCGGTCGCTGCGCGCGGCGGCCCGCGCCGCGTCCCGGACCCGCCTCCCTGACCTGCCGCCCTCCACCCTGACGCACCCGCGGTACGCGCAGTGACCCGGACGGGGGACGGACCGGGGCGGCCGGCTGCCCGCCCGAGGGGCGGGGCGGGACTTCCGCGGCGGCGCACGGGTGCAGTTCGCCGCCGACTGGGTAGGCTCCGTCGACATGGAGCACGAGGTGTTCGTTCCGTTTCCGGCCGAGCGGCTCAGAGCGGCGCTGGCCGATCCCGCGCGGGTGGCCCGGGCGGTCCCCGGGCTCCAGCAGGACGCCGGAGCCGAGCCCGTCACCGGGCGGCTGAAGCTGCGCATCGGCGGCCACTCCATCACCTACCGCGGCGTCGTACGCGTCACCGGACAGGACGACGGTTCGTACGCCGTCGCGGGCGACGCCACCGAGTCCCGCGGCCCCGGCACGGCGGCGCTCTCCCTCACGGTCCGCGTCCGCGACACCGACGGCGCCAGCACCCTCACCTTCACGGGCACGGCCACCGCCGACGGGCGTCTCACGGAGTGGCCGCGGGACGCGGTGGCCTCGGCCGCCCTGCGCCTGCTGGACCGCTTCGCGGAGAACCTCGGCGCCGTGGCGGAAGAAACGCAGGAAGAGGCGCCGGAAGAAGCTCCGGAAGGGGAGCCGGAAGAAGCTCCGGAAGTGGCGCCGGACGGGGAACGGGGTGAAGCGGGCGAGCCGACGGCCGACGTGCCGCCCGCCGACGCCTCGGCCGCCGGCACCACCACCGACCCCGCCGACGCGCCGACCCCCGGCACCACCACCGACCCCGCCGCTACGGAACCGGCCGACGCCGCCGCGCCGGCCCCCGGCACCGAAGCGGCCGATGTCGAATCCGCCGACGCCGACGCCGACGCCGACGCCGACGCCGACGCCGACGCCGACGCCGACGCCGACGAGGCCGCCTCCGTCTTCGACGCCGAGGTGCCGCCCTCGTCCCTGGACCCCCACGCCGACGACGATCCCGTGGCGGCGAGGCGCATCGACGGTGAGGACATCGCCGAGGCCGCCCACGCGCGGCGGACGATGATCGGCCGCAGCGCCGAGGAAGTGGACCACGCCCCGCCGCGCGGCCGGTACGCGCCCGTGCCCGCCCCGCAGGGCCTCGCGGCGCAGACCCCGCTGCGCTGGGCGGCCCCGGTGGCGGCCGTCGTCCTGGCCTCGGCGATCGTGGTCGGAAGGGCGCTGCGCAGACGCCGGTGAGGCGAGCCCCCGGCGTGACCGGCGGACGGACCCGCCCGCCCGCGGTCCGGGAACGCCCTCTTGATCGCCCCAGTAGGGTCGTCACGTGAGTAACGAACCCATCACGCTGACCGCGGGTGACGCGGAGGTGACCGTCCTGCCGGGCAACGGCGGGCGGATCGGCGGGCTCCGCATCGGCGGCACCGAGCTGCTGAGGCAGGGCGACCGCTACGGCTGCTTCCCGATGGTCCCCTGGTGCGGCCGGGTCCGCGAGGGCCGCTTCCGGGACGGCGCCGTCGTCCACCGGCTCCCGCTCAGCGCCCCGCCGCACGCCATCCACGGCACCGCACGCGACGGCGCCTGGCGCACGGCCCGCGCGAGCGGCACCGAGGCGGTGATCACGTACGACCTGGTGGACCCCTGGCCCTACTCCGGCCGCGTGACGCAGGTCGTGGAGCTCGGCGAGGACGCGCTGACGCTGACCATGGCGGTGGAGACGTACGAGACGTCGTTCCCGGCGCAGATCGGCTGGCACCCGTGGTTCAACCGGAGCCTCGGCGGCCAGGACGCGCGGATCGGCTTCGACGCGGCCTGGCAGGAGGAACGCGGCGCCGACCACCTGCCCACCGGCAACCGCCTCGACCCGAAACCCGGCCCGTGGGACGACTGCTTCGGCATGCCCGGCGGCGTCGACGTCACCCTCACCTGGCCCGGCCTGCTGGAGCTGAGGGTGGCCAGCCGCGAGGAGTGGGTCGTGATCTACGACGAGCAGCGCGAGGCCGTGTGCGTGGAGCCGCAGACCGGCCCGCCGGACGGGCTCAACACCCTCCCGCGCCTGGTCACCCCGCTGGAGCCGCTGGAGGCCGCCACGACCTGGAGCTGGCGCCGCCTCTAAGCTGACAGGCATGACGGACAAGACGGACGACGTACGCGGCGCGCTGCTGGGGCAGATCAAGGACAAGGCCGTGGTGCACGGCAGGGTGACCCTCTCCTCGGGCCTGGAGGCCGACTACTACGTCGACCTGCGCCGCGTCACCCTCGACGGCGAGGCCGCCCCGCTCGTCGGCCGGGTGCTGCTGGACCTCACCGCGGACCTGGAGTTCGACGCGGTCGGCGGGCTCACGATGGGTGCCGACCCGGTGGCCGCCGCCATGCTGCACGCCGCCGCCGCGCGCGGCCGGAGGCTGGACGCGTTCGTGGTGCGCAAGGCCGCCAAGGCGCACGGGCTGCAGCGCCGTGTGGAGGGCCCGGACATCGCGGGCCGCCGCGTCCTGGTGGTGGAGGACACCTCCACCACGGGCGGCTCGCCGCTCACCGCGGTGGAGGCGGTCCGGGAGGCGGGCGCGGAGGTCGTGGCGGTCGCGACGATCGTCGACCGGGCGACCGGCGCCGCCGAGAAGATCCAGGACGGCGCGGGCGTGCCGTATCTCTTCGCGTATTCCAAGGACGACCTCGGCCTGGACTGACCGGCGACCGGCGACCGGCGACCGGCGACCGGCGACCGGCGACCGGCGACCGGCGCCCGGCGCCCGGCGACCGACGCCCGGCGACCGACGGCCGACGGCCGCGACCAGCCCGCGGACGGTGCCGCGGCGCACCGGGGCCGGTCTGGAAGGATGGGGCCGACGATGACGTCGCACCCAAGGTTCTAGGCCAGGGCCGTAAGTACGCAGAACGCAACCCGCACAACCAAGGAGCGGACAGATGCCCATCGCAACTCCCGAGGTCTACAACGAGATGCTGGACCGGGCGAAGGCAGGCAAGTTCGCCTACCCGGCCATCAACGTCACCTCCTCGCAGACCCTGCACGCGGCCCTGCGCGGTTTCGCGGAGGCGGAGAGCGACGGCATCATCCAGATCTCGACCGGCGGTGCCGAGTTCCTGGGCGGCCAGCACAACAAGGACATGGTGACGGGCGCGGTCGCGCTCGCCGAGTTCGCGCACATCGTCGCCGAGAAGTACGGCATCACCGTCGCGCTGCACACGGACCACTGCCCGAAGGACAAGCTCGACGGCTACGTACGTCCGCTGCTCGCGGTCTCCGAGGAGCGCGTCAAGGCCGGCCGCAACCCGCTGTTCCAGTCCCACATGTGGGACGGCTCCGCGGAGACCCTCGCCGACAACCTGTCGATCGCGCAGGAGCTGCTGGAGCGCGCCCGCGCCGCCAGGATCATCCTCGAGGTGGAGATCACCCCGACCGGCGGCGAGGAGGACGGCGTCTCCCACGAGATCAACGACTCCCTCTACACGACCGTCGACGACGCCGTCCGCACGGTGGAGGCCCTCGGCCTCGGCGAGAAGGGCCGCTACCTGCTGGCCGCCTCCTTCGGCAACGTGCACGGCGTGTACAAGCCGGGCAACGTCGTGCTGCGCCCCGAGCTGCTGAAGAAGCTCAACGAGGGCATCGCCGCCAAGTACGGCAAGCCGGCCGGCTCCCAGCCGTTCGACTTCGTCTTCCACGGTGGCTCCGGCTCCACCGCCGAGGAGATCGCCACCGCGCTGGAGAACGGCGTGGTGAAGATGAACATCGACACGGACACCCAGTACGCCTTCACCCGCCCGGTCGTGGACCACGTCCTGCGCAACTACGACGGCGTCCTGAAGGTCGACGGCGAGGTCGGCAACAAGAAGACCTACGACCCGCGCACCTGGGGCAAGCTCGCCGAGGCGTCGATGGCGGCACGCGTCACGGAGGCCTGCGGGCACCTGCGCTCCACCGGCACGAAGATCAAGTAGGGCCCGTACGCGGCGCCCGTGGGGCCCGGCAGCCGAGTTGCTGCCGGGCCTTCCGCATGCCCGCCCGGCGACTGCGGGACACTGGAGGAATGTCCATTCACGAGAACCTCCTCGGGGGACCGCCCCCGACGCACCTGCCCGACGACCCGGAGCCCCGCGAGCTGCTCGCCACCGGCACGTCGCCCGCCGACGTCGCCGCGAAGTACCCGACGTCCTCCCTGGCCTGGGCGCGTCTGGCCGACGAGGCCTTCGAGCGCGGCAGCGCCGTGGAGTCGTACGCCTACGCCCGGACGGGCTACCACCGCGGCCTGGACTCCCTGCGCCGCAGCGGCTGGAAGGGCCACGGCCCGGTGCCCTGGGAGCACGAGCCGAACCGCGGCTTCCTGCGCGCCCTGCACGCCCTCGCCCGCGCCGCGCAGGCGATCGGGGAGCAGGAGGAGTACCAGCGCTGCGCCCAGTTCCTGAAGGACTCCTCGCCGGCGGCCGCCCAGACCCTGGGCTGAGCGGGTCACCGTACGTATCCGTACGTCTGCGTACCGAAGGGGCCCGCCTGTGGCGATCAGGCGGGCCTTGCTCTCGTGGGGGACCATTGCGGAGTATGCGAGTGGGGACCGGGGCCCCCGTGCCGGGATCGGCAGGGGCGGACCGCTACCCGGAGTACACATCAGGAGACAGCGATGTCCCACCAGGCTCACCAGACTGACCCGGCCCACGGTGCCGACCAGGGTCAGGAGCCCGAGACCCCGCATCTCGACTTCGCCGGTACGACACCGTACGAGGACTACGTCAGGGCCGACGTGCTCACGCACCTCCAGCACCTCCTCTCCGACGATCCCGGAGAGATGGTCTTCCTGGTCACCAGCCAGGTCATGGAGCTGTGGTTCACCGTGATCGTCCACGAGTGGGAGACCGCCGCGGACGCCCTGCGCCATGACGACGTGCCCACGGCGATCGCCGCGCTGAAGCGTTCCGTCCGCGAGCTGGAGGCGCTGAACGCGTCCTGGACGCCACTGGCGCAGCTCACGCCGGCCCAGTTCAACGCGTACCGCTCCTCCCTCGGCGAGGGTTCCGGCTTCCAGTCGGCGATGTACCGCCGCCTGGAGTTCCTGCTCGGCGACAAGTCGGCGTCCATGCTGGTCCCGCACCGGGGTGCGCCGCGCGCCCACGCGGAGCTGGAGAAGGCGCTGCACGAGCCGTGCCTGTACGACGAGGCCGTACGGCTGCTGGCCCGCCGCGGGTTCGACATCCCCGACGCCGTGCTCCAGCGCGACGTGACGCAGCGGTACGAGGCGTCGCCCGAGGTGGAGGCGGCCTGGACGGCCGTCTACTCCGGTGACCCGGACGCGGACGTCGCCCGTCTCGGCGAGGCGCTGACCAACGTCGCGGAGCTGGTGTGGCGCTGGCGCAACGACCACCTGGTGGCCACGCGCCGCGCGATGGGAGCCAAGGCCGGTACGGGCGGTTCCGCCGGGGTCGCCTGGCTGGAGAAGCGGGCCCAGAAGAACGTGTTCCCGGAACTGTGGACGGCCCGGTCGTATGTTTGAGCCCGTGACTGAGCCCGTGACTGACCTCGCTCCGGAAGCCAAGGAACGCGACGCGGCCGACGAACTGGCCGCCCTGCGCGCCCGTTTCGTCCTGGACGACACCGTGTACCTCGACGGCAACTCGCTGGGCGCGCTGCCGGCCGCCGTGCCCGACCGGGTCGCGGACGTCGTCCGCCGCCAGTGGGGCGAGCAGCGCATCCGGTCCTGGGAGGTGGGCGGCTGGTGGACGGCGCCGGAGCGCATCGGCGACCTGCTCGCCCCGCTCGTCGGCGCCGCGCCGGGACAGATCGTGGTCGGCGACTCGACCAGCGTGAACGTCTTCAAGGCCGTCGTGGGCGCGGTGCGCCTCGCGGGTGACGACCGGGACGAGATCCTGGTGGACGCGTCGACGTTCCCGACGGACGGGTACATCGCCGAGTCGGCGGCCCGGCTGACCGGCCGCACGCTGCGGGCCGTGACCCCGTCCGAGGTGCCGGCGGCGCTGAGCGGGCGTACGGCGGCCGTCCTGCTGAACCACGTCGACTACCGCACCGGCCGGCTGCACGACCTGCCGGCGCTGACGGCCGCCGTGCACGGGGCGGGAGCGTACGCCGTGTGGGACCTGTGCCACAGCGCGGGCGCCCTGCCGGTGGGCCTGGACGAGCACGGCGTGGACCTGGCGGTGGGCTGCACGTACAAGTACCTCAACGGCGGGCCGGGTTCCCCGGCCTTCCTGTACGTGCGCCACGGCCTCCAGGACCGCTTCGACTCGCCGCTGCCCGGCTGGACCTCGCACGCCGAGCCCTTCGGGATGCGCCCCGACTACGAGGCGGTGTCCGGCGCGCGGCGCGGCCGGGTCGGCACGCCGGACATCCTGTCCATGCTCGCCCTGGAGGCCGCCCTCGAAGTCTGGGACGGCGTTCCGGTCGAGGCGGTGCGCGCCAAGTCCCTCGCCCTGACGGACTTCTTCCTCCGGTGCGTGGCGGCGTACGTCCCCGAGGGGCGGGTGGAGTGCGTGACACCGCTCGATCACGCGGAGCGCGGCAGTCAGATCGGGCTGCGCTGCGCGGGCGCGGGCGAGGCCATGCGGCGGCTGATCGAGCGGGGCGTGGTCGGCGACTTCCGCCCGCCGGACGTGCTGCGCTTCGGCTTCACCCCGCTGTACGTCGGTTTCGCGGAGGCGGAGCGGGCGGCCCGGACGCTGGGGGAGGTGCTGGCGGAGGGAGGCGGCTGAGACGGCCGGGGGCGGCCGGGTTCGGGTCGCCGGTGACGTCGCGTCGCGCCGATCGGGGTCGGCGCGACGCGACAACAGGACCGATGGGCCTCACCCAGCGTGACATCCGCGTCTCCGCGCACGTCACCGGCCTGGTACCGTCCCGGCCAACGGCCGATTCTGTCTCCTGGTCCGCCAAATCCGTTTCACAGCTGAGAGGTTGAGCATGCCGAGCGCCGCAGCAGAACCGGAGCGCGCCGCTGCCAGGGCCGCCGCCGAGGAGAAGTCGGCCTTCTCGCACCCGGCGGTCGACCCCGACGTCAGCGTCGCGTACGGCGACCACCCCGACCAGGTGATCGACTTCTACGCCCCGCGCCGCGAGGCGGGCCCCGGCGGCCCGGCCCCCCTGGTCGCCGTCCTGCACGGCGGGGCCTGGCGGACACCGTACGACCGCAAGCACGTCAGCCCCTTCGCCGCGTTCCTGGCGCACCGGGGCTTCGCGGTGGCGAGCGTGGAGTACCGGCGGGGTGCGGACCCCGCGTCCGGGCAGGGTACGGAGGTGGAGGGCGGGGCGGCCGGCCGCTGGCCCGACACCTTCGACGACGTCGCCGTCGCGCTGGACGCGCTGCCCCGACTGGTGCGGGAGGCGCTGCCGGAGGCCGACTCGCGCCGGATCGTCGTCACCGGCCATTCGGCGGGCGGTCACCTCGCCCTGTGGGTGGCGGCCCGGCACCTGCTGCCCGCCGACGCCCCGTGGTACCTGGACCGGCCCGCGCCGCTGCGCGGTGTGGTCGCGCTCGCCCCGATCGCCGACTTCACGGTCGCCGACTCGCTGAACGTGTGCGGGGGCGCGGCGCGTCAACTCCTCGGTGCGGACGGCACGTTCGAGGAGCGCCGTCCGTACGCCGACCCGGCGCTGCTCCTGCCGACCGGCATCGCGACGACGCTGGTCCAGGGCCGCGAGGACATCGACGTACCGCAGGCGGTGGCCGAGGCGTACGCGGACGCTGCGGCAAAGGCGGGCGAGGTGGTCGGCCTGACCCTGCTGGAGGGCGTCGGCCACTTCCCCCTCATCGACCCGGCGGCGGACGCGTGCGCGGTGGTGGCGGAGGAGATCGCCCAGCTCGCGTGGTGATCGCCCTCACGCGGCCCCGCCGTCGGGCAGGGTCAGCGCGGGCCACGAGAACCTCACCCGCACGCCCCGGTCGAGCAGCCACCGCATCTCGCGGTACCGCACCTCGTGCGACCGGTCCGGGGCGATGCAGGACGGCAACCGGACGACGACGGTGCCGATCTCACCGCGCGCGGCCATGTCCCGGACGCGCTGCCATCCGGCACGCCTGCCGGGGTCGGGTTCGCCGTACGGGTCCGTGACGACCTCGGCGACCGTCAGCCCGCGCTGGTCGGCGAAGGCACGCGCCTCGTCCTCGGCGGGTCCGGGTGCGCGGCCGGGTTCCACGCGGAGGTAGAGCACGGCGGGGTCGGGCTTGAGCATGATGATGCGTCTCTCCGTCGTCGTTTCAGCCTGCGGCCAGCTCGCACCAGACGTACTTGCCCCGGTGGCCGAACCGGGACAGCGGCTGCCAGCCCCAGAGGTCCGAACACGACCTGACCAGGAACAGTCCCCGACCGCCCTCGTCGTCGGCCGTCCGCTGCCCCAGTTCGCCGGGGAACGCCTCCGGGGGCTCGGGGTCGGCGTCCCAGGCCCCGATGCGGAGCGTGCCCGGCGGGGACCAGCGGACCCGCAGGGCGGCGGGCCCCTTCGTGTGCAGTACGGCGTTGGACACCAGCTCGGCGGCCAGCAGCTCGGCGGTGTCCACCAGCCCGGTCAGGCCGTGCAGGGTGAGGACCAGCCGGAGGGTGCGACGGCTGACGGTCACGGCACGGGCGTCGTTCGGGATGTGGAGGGAGTACTCCCAGGGCGCTCCGGGGGCTCCGGTTTCGGGCATGCGGGGGCTCCGCTTCTGAGGAAGTGGGGGTGCGGGAGGGGCGGTTCGGTGTCATTGCCGCGTCGTCAGGACACGACGACGCGGTGCGCTTCCGGTGCCCCGGGGTTGCGCAGCGTGTGCGGTGCAGCACTGAAGGTAGAGCATAAATTTTTGCTCACGCAAGCCGTGCCGTAATCTGAGGCTCGAACGGGGTAGGGCAACAGGGCTGTTGAGGAGGGCCATGGCGCCGAGGAGTCAGCCCACGGCACGGCAGGTGCGACTGGGCACCGAGCTGCGACGGCTACGCGAAGCGGCTGGGCTGAAAGCTCGTGAGGTTGCGGGCCTGCTGAATTCGACGTCGGCCCAGATGAGTCAGATGGAGGCCGGCCTGGCGGGCGTCAGCGAGAAGCGCGTGCGGCGGCTCGCGGCTCATTACGGCTGCGTGGACGAGCCGTACATCGACGCCCTGGTGGCCATGGCTACGGATCGCACGCGGGGGTGGTGGGAGGAGTTTCGAGGGGTGCTGCCGCCGGTGTTCATGGACACGGCTGAGGTGGAGCACCATGCAACGTTCGTGCGCGAGGTGGTGATCAATCACGTGCCCGGTTTGTTGCAGACGCCCGAATATGCGCGTGCGGTCTTCACTTATGTGCGGCCTGAATTGTCCCCGTCCGAGGTGGCCCCACGTGTGGAGCATCGAATGGCGCGGCGCGCAGCGTTCCGGGAATCGCCCAAGCCGTACGAAACCATCGTTCACGAGTTCCCGTTGCGTGTCCGGGTGGCCGACCGTCAGGCGTTGCGTTCACAACTGGATGTGATTCTGGAGGAGATCGAGGCCGGACGAGTGTTGGTGCGAGTCATCCCCTTTGATCAGGACGGATTCGCTGGTGCCGGGGCTTCGATGACATACCTGGGAGGCCCGGTACCCAAACTGGACACTGGGCTGCGTGATTCACCGACTGGGAACCGCTACATCGATACCGGACCTCAGCTGCTGCTCCTTCAAACTCTGTACCAAAGAGTGAGGAGCGCCTCGTTGGAACCCAATGCGTCTCGGGACTTTATTCACCGTCTGAGAAAGGAGATGTGATGATTTGGCGCAAGTCGACCTACTCAGACGGCGGCGACGGCGACATGTGTGTCGAAATAGCCGATCTCCCCACTCGCATAGCCGTCCGCGACTCCAAGATCCCCGCCCGTGCCACACTCTCCTTCCCCCGGGAGGCCTTCGCCGCCTTCCTCGACGAGGTCAAGCGCGCACGTAGTACCTGAGACGGACCCCGGTGAACCCCTCTCCACGGTGACGACCCCCGTACCGCCCCGCCCTACCGTGTGAGCGTGACCGAGACGACGCACATGGACGACACGAGGGCGCGCAGCCCCGAGTACCGGCTCGCGCAGGGTGCCCTGCGCGGGCTGCGGCAGGATCTGATCGAGGACGCCTTCGCCTACCGGCCGCTGCCGCCCATGGCGACGGACGGGCCGGTGACCCGCCACCTGCCCGCGCGGCTCAGGGCGCGGGCCGCGCATCTGCCCCATGCGACGGTCGTGGGCGCCGCGCTGATCGCCCTGTACGGCGGCTACGTCGGCAACAGCGGCTACGAGGGTCTGCCCGCCCTGCTGACGGGCCTGCTGTGCGCGGTGCCCGTGCTGGCCACGCTCGTGCGGCCGGTCGGCGCGTTCTGGCTCTCCATGGCCATGACCCCGGTGGTGTCGGTGCTGGACGGCGCCTGGGGCGACTGGCCGTGGACGCCGGGCGCGTTCCTCTGCCACCTGACGGTGCTGATCGTCGTGGCGATACGCACCCGTCCCCGTACCGCGGCCTGGATGTGGGCGCTGACCCTCTGCTACGGCTTCCTCGCCGAGGTGATGCTCGGTGGCGGGCGCTACTCAGACAACAGCACCCCGATGCTGGTCCTGTCGGCGCTCGCGCTGCTCGCGGTCGCCGTGCGGCAGACCCGGCGCGAGGCCCGGCAGGAGGTGACCGCGCAGCAGACGGTCACCGCGCACGAACGCTCCCGGCGCACGCTGCTGGAGGAACGGACGACCATCGCCCGCGAGCTGCACGACGTGGTCGCCCACCACATGTCGGTGGTCGCCATCCAGGCGGAGGCCGCCCCGTACCGCGTGGAGAACCCGCCGCCCGAGCTGGAGCGGGCCTTCGTCACCATCCGGGAGAACGCGGTCGCGGCGCTGACCGAGCTGCGGCGCGTACTCGGTGTCGTAAGGGCCGAGGACTACGAGGCGCCGGACGCGCCGCAGCCCACGCTCGCCGACCTGGAGAGGCTGCTGGCCAATGTGCGGGACGCGGGGCTCACCGTGGAGAAGGTGGTGACCGGCGCGGTGCGGGAACTGCCGCAGGGCGTGGAGCTGTCGGCGTACCGCATCGTGCAGGAGGCACTCAGCAACACGCTGCGGCACGCGCCCGGCGCGAGCGCCCGCGTCGAGATCGGGTACGTGCTGGGCGGGCTCGGCCTGCGCGTCGTCAACGGGCCGCCGCCCCGGCCTTCCCTGATCAAGCCCTCGCACGGCGCGGGCCACGGCATCACCGGCATGCGGGAGCGGGTGTCCATGCTGAGCGGCGAGATGACGGCGGGCGCCACCGACGACGGGGGATACGAGGTGGCCGTGTTCCTGCCGGTCACCGGCACGGCCGGCACGGTGGGCGAGGGTGACGCATGACGGGGACGACCATCCGTGTGCTGATCGCGGACGACCAGATGATGGTGCGCGAGGGCTTCTCCGTGCTGCTGAACGCCATGCCGGACATCGAGGTCGTCGGCGAGGCCGTCAACGGCCGGGAGGCGGTCGCCAAGGTCCGCGAGCTGGCCCCCGACGTGGTGCTGATGGACATCCGCATGCCCGAGCTGAACGGCATCGAGGCGACCCGTGAGATCGTCGCCGCCGACGGCTCGGCGAAGGTGCTGGTGCTGACCACGTTCGACCTGGACGAGTACGTGTACCAGGCGCTGCGGGCGGGCGCGTCCGGCTTCCTCCTGAAGGACGCCTCGGCGCGGCAGCTCGCGGACGGCGTGCGGGTGGTGGCGTCGGGCGAGGCCCTGCTCGCGCCCTCGGTCACCCGGCGGCTGATCACCGAGTTCTCGAAACTGTCCGACGCGCCGCCGCACCCGATGACGTCCGCGCACGCGGCGTACGGCGACCTGACCGAGCGGGAGACCGAGGTACTGGTCCTCATCGCGCAGGGCCTGTCCAACGCGGAGATCGCCGCGCGGCTGGTCGTGGCGGAGTCGACCATCAAGACCCATGTGAGCCGCGTCCTGGTGAAGCTGGGGCTGCGGGACCGCACCCAGGCGGCGGTGTTCGCGTACGAGGCCCGGCTGGTGACGCCGCGCTGACGACGACGGCGGCCCTGGTCAGGGGCGGGCCGGCCGGGCTAGCGTCCCGGTATGACGGCAGCCTTCGACCCCTGGGACCCCGCGTTCGTCGCCGACCCCTGCCCCGGCTACGCCGCACTGCGGGCCCGGGGCCGGGTGATCCCCTACGAGCCCACCGGCCAGTGGCTCGTACCGCACCACGCGGACGTCTCGGCGCTGCTGCGCGACCGGCGCCTCGGCCGCACCTACCGGCACCGGTTCACGCACGAGGACTTCGGGCGGACGCCGCCGCCGGCCGCGCACGAGCCGTTCCACACGCTCAACGACCACGGCATGCTCGACCTGGAACCGCCGGACCACACCCGCATCCGGCGCCTGGTGTCCAAGGCGTTCACGCCGCGCACCGTGGAACGGCTCAGGCCCTACGTCGAGGGGCTCGCCGCCGACCTGGTGGACCGGCTGGTGGCGGCGGGCGGCGGCGACCTGCTCACGGACGTCGCCGAACCGCTGCCCGTCGCCGTGATCGCGGAGATGCTGGGCATCCCGGAGGCGGACCGGGCACCCCTGCGGCCCTGGTCGGCGGACATCTGCGGGATGTACGAGCTGAACCCGTCCGAGGAGACGGCGGCGCGGGCGGTCCGCGCCTCGGCCGAGTTCTCGGACTACCTGCGGGAGCTGATCGCAAAGCGGCGCGAGCGCCCCGGGGACGACCTGATGTCCGGGCTGATCGCCGCCCACGACGAGGGCGACAGTCTCACCGAGCAGGAGCTGATCTCGACGGCCGTACTGCTGCTCAACGCCGGTCACGAGGCCACCGTCAACGCGACCGTGAACGGCTGGCACGCCCTCTTCCGGCACCCCGGGCACCTGGCCGCCCTGCGCGCCGACCACTCCCTCGTACCCTCGGCGATCGAGGAACTGTTGCGGTACGACACACCGCTCCAGCTGTTCGAGCGCTGGGTGCTGGACGACATCGAGATCGACGGGACGACCATGCCGCGCGGCGCCGAGATCGCCCTGCTGTTCGGCTCCGCCAACCACGACCCGGCCGTCTTCACCGAGCCCGCCGGGCTGGACCTGGCCCGCCGCGACAACCCGCACATCTCCTTCAGCGCCGGTATCCACTACTGCATCGGCGCCCCCCTGGCCCGCATCGAACTGGCCGCCTCGATGCGTGCCCTGCTGGAACGGGCCCCCACCCTGGCCCTCGCCGCAGAGCCGAAGCGCAAGCCGAACTTCGTGATCAGAGGCCTGGAGGGGCTGCGGGTGGTGGTGTGAGCGCCTCCTGATTCCCTGTGAGCGGCTGGGACCGGAAGGGAACCGGCTCTCCTCCGGCCCGCCGCCCGCCGGCCCACCCCGCCGAAGCGCCCCGACCCCTCACGGCGCCGACGGCAGAGTCAGCGCCCAGGCTCCCTCCCGCACCGTCCACGTCCGGCGGCGGACCGGCCCCGAGACCGACGCGTCCGCCCGGTAGTGGAAGTCCGCACCCGAGACCGTGACCGTGCGGCCCTTCGCCAGCACCGGGGAGGCCTTCGCGCCCACCGACACCGGCCGCACCTCGATCCCGGCCATCCCCGAGGTGCCGGGCCGGACGGACATCCCCGTCACCGGCTGGTCCAGGTCCACCAGGGTGCTGCCGTCGACCTCGATCCGCAGCCGGGACGGGCCCGGGACGGGCGCGTGCACGAGCCGGGTTGGACGCGCCGGGACCAGGGTCCGTACGAGGGACTGGCAGGTACGCAGCCAGGGCCGGGCCGGATCGGACGACGCGTCGGTGTCGTCGTCGCCCGGCGGCCCGTCCCACAACGGCGGTATCCCGACCGCGCCCAGCACCACCCCGTCACTGTCGTCCACGAGAAGGTCGCGCCGCCGCGCCGCGCCGTCCAGCACGGCCCGCGCCGCGGCCACCGTGCCCGCCGGCACGCCCAGCGACCGGGCCAGGCCCAGCTCGCGGCCGACCGGCACCATCGACAGGGCGCATCCGGCCAGCTCCCGGTGCCGGTGCAGCAGCGCCACCACGTGGACGAGCGTCCGGTCGTCACCGATCACGACCGGCCTCCGCGAGCCGCGCCGGGACAGGGCGCGGGCGAAATCCTCCGGCCCGTCGGGCAGACACACCTTCGCCGCCGCACCCGCGCTGAGCACGTCTTTCGCGATCCGTACCGATTCTCCGTCCGTTCGACGGGCCACCGGGTCGATGACCACGAGCAGCTGGTCGGACGTCGCGAAAGTCGCCACCTCGGTCCTGCCTCGCTTCCTCGGGTAGCATCTTTGTGCAAGAGCCCCTTGCGCTATTGCGCCAGGGGCTTCGTCTATTCCGGGGCATCCGGTCCGACGGTCGCGGCCAACGACGGCCGCGGGGCACGCGGCGGAAACCCTCCGCGTAAGCCCCTGACCCAGGACATGCCCCGCCCGGAAGGGGTGTACGCGCGTGCCCGCACTTGTGCTGCTCGGTGCTCAGTGGGGTGACGAAGGCAAGGGAAAGGCGACGGACCTGCTCGGCGGCTCCGTCGACTATGTGGTGCGATACCAGGGCGGCAACAACGCCGGCCACACGGTGGTCGTGGGCGACCAGAAGTACGCCCTGCACCTGCTCCCTTCCGGAATCCTGTCTCCCGGCTGTACGCCGGTCATCGGTAACGGCGTCGTCGTCGACCCGTCGGTCCTGTTCTCCGAGCTGAGCGGACTGAACGAGCGTGGCGTCGACACGTCCAAGCTCCTGATCAGCGGAAACGCGCACATCATCACGCCGTACAACGTGACCGTCGACAAGATCACGGAGCGTTTCCTCGGCAAGCGCAAGATCGGGACCACCGGCCGCGGCATCGGCCCGACCTACGCGGACAAGATCAACCGCGTCGGCATCCGCGTCCAGGACCTGTACGACGAGTCGATCCTCACCCAGAAGGTGGAGGCGGCGCTCGACGTCAAGAACCAGGTCCTCACCAAGCTCTACAACCGGCGCGCGATCGCCGTCGACCAGGTCGTCGAGGAGCTGCTGGGCTACGCGGACAAGCTGGCGCCGTACGTCGCCGACACGGTCCTGGTCCTGAACCAGGCCCTGGAGCAGGACAAGGTGGTCCTCTTCGAGGGCGGCCAGGGCACGCTCCTGGACATCGACCACGGCACGTATCCCTTCGTCACGTCCTCGAACCCGACCGCGGGCGGCGCCTGCACGGGTGCCGGCGTGGGGCCGACGAAGATCAACCGGGTCATCGGCATCCTCAAGGCGTACACGACCCGCGTCGGCGCGGGCCCGTTCCCGACGGAGCTCTTCGACGAGGACGGCGAGGCGCTGCGCCGCATCGGCGGCGAGCGGGGCGTCACGACCGGCCGCGACCGCCGCTGCGGCTGGTTCGACGCGGTCATCGCCCGCTACGCGACCCGCGTGAACGGCCTGACGGACTTCTTCCTCACGAAGCTGGACGTCCTGACCGGCTGGGAACAGATCCCGGTCTGCGTGGCGTACGAGATCGACGGCAGGCGCGTCGAGGAACTCCCGTACTCCCAGACCGACTTCCACCACGCCAAGCCGGTCTACGAGATGCTGCCCGGCTGGACGGAGGACATCAGCCGGGCCAAGACCTTCACGGACCTCCCGAAGAACGCGCAGGCGTACGTGAAGGCCCTGGAGGACCTGTCCGGCGCGCCGATCTCCGCGATCGGCGTGGGGCCGGGCCGGGACGAGACGATCGAGATCAACTCGTTCCTCTGAGCGCCCGATGCGGGACGGCCGGTGCGGTGCGGGCGCCGGCCGTCCCGCGGGGCGTCACTCCTCCGTCACCGCCCCTGCTCGCAAGACGAACGCGCCGAGGTGGCCAGGACGAGCATGCCGGGGGCCTGACCGGAGTTCATCGCCGCTGCCCGCGCGGGCGGCGACGGGCGGGCATAGGCTGAGATTCCTACCCCGCGTGCGTCGACCGGAGAAGGTGAGTGCGATGCGCGTGATGCTCAAGGCGACGATGGACACGGAGAAGGCGAACGAGCTCATCCGCAGCGGGAAGCTGCCCGAGCTCATGAAGGAGACCCTGGAGCGGATCCAGCCGGAGGCGGCCTACTTCGGGCCGATCGGCGGACGGCGGACGGCGCTGCTGTTCTTCGACATGCAGGACAGCTCGGAACTGCCCCCGACCGGTGAGCCCTTCTTCACCCAGATGAACGCCGAGGTCGAAGTGAACCCGGTCATGAACGCGGACGACCTGCAGAAGGGACTCTCCGAGCTGCGCTGACCCCGTCCGCGCCCTCAGCTGAAGACGATCATCGAACCCTGGGCCAGGCTCCGGGTCGCCGCCGCGTGCAGGCTCAGCCAGACGTGACGTTCGCGGGCGAAGGGACTCGGGTCGTGCGGGGCCGGGACCGCCGGTTCCTCCAGTTCCGTGGGGGACTTCGGAGGGTCGGGCGCGGGGGGCGGGTTGGCCGGGTCGATGCCGATGGACGCCGCCACCGCCTCCAGCTCCCTCAGCAGGGCCTGGGACGAGCCCAACGGGCCGCCGCCCGCGAGGAGTTCGTCGTCGGCGAGAGGGTGCGGAAAGTCGACGGGGACGTACGTGCCCGCGTGGTCGTAGTGCCACACCAGGTGCGACTGCTGGGCCGTCGCCTCGAACATCTCCAGCAACTGCTCGTAGTCGCCGCCCAGTTCGTCCACCGGTGTCACCGGCAGCCCGCACACCTGGAGCAGGTAGGCGCGGCGCAGGAAGTGCAGCGCGTCGTAGTCGAAGCCCGCCACCGGGGCGACGTCACCGGACAGGCCCGGCATGTACTGGTACACCGGCACCGGCGGCAGCCCGGCCTCGGTCAACACCTTGTCGTATTGCGCGAGTTCTTCGGCGAACGGGTTGTCGGGCGTGTGGCACAACACGTCGACGAGCGGTACCAGCCACAGGTCACAGGCCAAAGAGGGCTCCTCATCAGCGCACAGCACGTGGTCGCGGGGACGTGGGTCCTGGCAGGGTATCGGTGCGGGCGGCGGCGGTTCCTCCGCGTGTTCCGCTTCTTCGCGTGGTTCCCCCGTGCCCCGTTCCTTACCCGCCCGGCTGCCGATGACGCGCGCCGGCGCTCACCGGGCCCCCGCGCGCCGTCCCGCCCCCGCACGTGTCCCCGCCCCGCCCGGGCCGTGTCCTCGTCCGCCGTCGTCACCGCGCGGGAGCGTCGGGCTCGGACTCCGGGGTGTCGAACAGGGCGAGGTCTTTCAGGGCGTGACTGTTGTACGACTTGATGATCTCGTACGCCCCCTGGGTGTCCAGGCGTGCCATCGCGTCGATGAGGTCCGCGTGGCCGGACCACAGCCGGCCGCGCAGGTCGGGCGCCCGGCGCAGCTGCTGCACCACGCAGACCCAGGTCTGGCTGCGCAGCCGGTGCAGGAAGTCGCCGAGGTAGGGATTGCCGAACAGGGTGCTGAGCTCGCGCCAGAACCGCAGGTCGTAGCCGACGAGGACGGTGAGGTCACCGGCCATGGCGGCGCGCTGCGCCTCCTCGCCGCGTCGGCGGACCACGGCGAGCGCGGCGACCATGTGGGGCACGGCCGAGGCGTCCAGGTCGGTGCGTTCGGCCATCGACCGGAAGATGCCCTCGGTGACGAGGCGGCGGGCGTCCAGCATGTTGCGCAGGTCCTCGGCCGAGTACAGCGGCACCCGGAACCCGCGGTGGTGGTCGGCCTCCAGCAGTCCCTGCGCCGCCAGGTCCACGAGCGCTTCGCGGACCGGGGTGGCGGAGACGCCGTACTGCTCGGCGATCTCCTTGACCGTGAAGGCCTGCATGGGTTTCAGCCGCCCCGCCAGCACTTCGTCACGGAGCGCGTCGGCGATCTGCTGCCGCAGGGTGCTACGCGTCACGGCACCGGGGCCGCGGAGGCCGGGCATGTTCGGGGTTCTCTCCCGTCGCGTTCGGCGGCGTGCGCGGACCTGTCCACGCACCTGTCCACGTACATGTCCACGTACATCCGCGTACATGGTCATGTTCTCGAGCACGCCACCTTACGCGTTCGAGGTGCCCGCGATCGGCCGGTGACAGCTTGCTGACCTCCGGTGCTCTCCTATCCGGTGTACTCGTCGGCCACCGTCAGGGCCGCGTCCAGCACCGCGAGGCCGTCCTTCAGCTCGGCCTCCGTCACGTTGCACGGCGGGACCACGTGCGTACGGTTCATGTTCACGAAGGGCCACACACCGCCCGCCTTCGCGGCGGCGCCGAACGCCGCCATCGCCGCGTTCGCCTCTCCGGCCGCGTTGTACGGCACCAGCGGCTCCCGCGTCTCCCGGTCGCGCACCAGTTCCAGCGCCCAGAACATGCCGGTGCCGCGCACTTCGCCCACGCACGGGTGCCGGTCCGCCAGAGCGCGCAGCGCGGGGCCGAGGACGTCGGTGCCCAGGCGGGCCGCGTTCTCGACGACCCCCTCCTCGGCCATCACGTTGAGCGTCGCGACGGCCGCCGCGCACGCCAGCGGATGCCCGGAGTACGTCAGACCGCCGGGGTAGGGGCGCTTCGCGAACGTCTCCGCGATCTTCCCCGAGATGGCCACCCCGCCGAGCGGCACGTATCCGGAGTTCACGCCCTTCGCGAAGGTCATCAGGTCCGGTACGACGCCGAACAGGTCGGCCGCGAACCACGTACCCGTCCGCCCGAACCCGGCCATCACCTCGTCCAGCACGAAGACGATGCCGTACTTGTCGCAGATCTCGCGGACCCCGGCCAGATAACCGGGCGGCGGCACCATGATCCCGGCCGTGCCCGGGATGGTCTCCAGGACGATCGCGGCGACGGTCGCCGGGCCCTCGAAGGCGATCGTCGTCTCCAGGTGCTCCAGTGCCCGGGCGCACTCCTGCTCCTCGGTCTCGGCGTAGAAACGCGAGCGGTAGAGGAACGGCGCCCAGAAGTGCACGACTCCGGCCGAACCGCTGTCGGAGGCCCAGCGGCGCGGGTCACCGGTGAGGTTCACGGCCTGCTGGGTGCCGCCGTGGTACGAGCGGTACGCCGACAGCACCTTCGGGCGGCCCGTGTGCAGCCGGGCCATGCGCACCGCGTGCTCGACGGCGTCCGCGCCGCCGTTCGTGAAGAAGATCTTGTCCAGGTCGCCGGGCGTCCGCTCCGCGATCAGCCGGGCGGCCTCGGAACGCGCCTCGACGGCGAACGCGGGCGCGAACGTCGCCATCCGCCCCGCCTGCTCCTGGATCGCGGCGACGACCTTCGGGTGCTGGTAGCCGATGTTCGTGAAGACGAGTCCACTGCTGAAGTCCAGGTACCGCTTGCCGTCGTAGTCCCAGAAGTACGACCCCTCCGCGCCGGCGACGGCGAGCGGGTCGATGAGCTCCTGTGCGGACCAGGAGTGGAACACGTGCGCGCGGTCCGCCGCCTTCACGGCGGCGCCGGCCTCGGGGCTGGGCTGAGGAGTCATGCGGGCGAGCGTAGATGTCCGTCGTACGGGCGCGGTATGGGCGTCCTGTCTGCGGTGCGCGGGATTCCGCGACAGGTTGTCGACAGAGCGGCCCGAAACCTGGCCGCCGCCCCACCCGCGCGCCGCCCCACATCGGCACTATCCTCGGCCTGTTGCTCGTGTAGGGGGAGGCGGCGGGGCGTTGGAGAAGCTCGAACCCGGAGATCCGCAGGGGATCGGTGCCTACCGGTTGCTGGCGCGGCTCGGCGCGGGGGGCATGGGGTACGTCTATCTGGCCCGGTCGGACCGGGGACGCACCGTGGCCGTCAAGCTGGTGCGCGCGGAACTGGCCCGCCAGGAGGAGTTCCGGGCGCGCTTCCGGCAGGAGGTACGGGCCGCGCGGCAGGTCGGCGGGTTCTGGACCGCGCCCGTCCTCGACGCGGACACCGAGGCCGTGGTGCCGTGGGTGGCCACCGGGTACGTCGCCGGGCCCAGCCTCGAGCGGATCGTGGGCCGCGACCACGGCGCGCTGCCGGAACGCTCGGTGCGCATCCTCGCCGCCGGACTCGCGCACGCGCTGAAGGACATCCACGCCGCCGGGATCGTCCACCGCGACCTCAAGCCGTCCAACGTGCTCGTGACCATCGACGGGCCGCGCGTCATCGACTTCGGGATAGCACGGGCCCTGGAGACCGTCACGGACGCGGGCCTCACCCGTACCGGCGTCGTGGTGGGCTCGCCCGGCTTCATGGCCCCCGAGCAGGTACGCGGGGACCGCATCACACCGGCGTGCGACATCTTCTGCCTCGGCTCGGTCCTCGCCTACGCCGCCACCGGCAGGCTCCCCTTCGGCACGGCCAACAGCGGCGTCCACGCCCTGATGTTCCGCATCGCCCAGGAGGAACCCGACCTGGACGGGGTGCCCGAGGGCATCGCCGAACTGGTCCGCGACTGCCTTCAGAAGGACCCGGGCGACCGGCCCACCCTGGACGGCATCCTGGAACGCACCGGAGCGGAGGACACCGTCACCGACGGCCGCTCGCGCGACCCATGGCTCCCGGCCCCCCTGGTCGCCCAACTGGGGCGCCACGCGGTGCGGCTGCTGGACACGGAGGACCCGACGACGACGGCACCGGCGCCACCGGGGACGGCGGGGGCCGGGGCTGCGGCGCCATCGGCGCCGGGTGCGCCCGTGGTTCCGTCGGGCCCCGTCGGTCCCGTCGGTCCTGCGGGTCCGGTGGCTCCGGTCGGTCCTGCGGGTCCGGTGGCTCCTGCGGGTCCTGCGGGTTCCGCAGGTCCGGTGGCTCCCGTCGGCCCGGCGGGTCCGGTACCGGCTGCGCGGTCGGAGAGCGCCGCTGCGCCGCGGCCCGAGCAGACGGCCGACGGCCGGGAAGCCGCAGCGCGGGAAGGGGACCCCCGGCAGACGTCCGGCGCGGATGCCGCCGGGGCTCCGGCGGGCCCGGCCCGCCCGCCGGGCCCGCCCGCCCCGGGTTCGCCGGCGGCCGGTCCAGGCCGGCTGAACGACCTGCCGACGATGGCCGCGGGCCAGGCGGCACGGGCAGGCCGGACGCCCCCGTCGGCCCCGGCCGCCCAGCCCTCCACGCCCCCGCCCACCCCCGGTGCCACGCCCCCGGGCCTCACCGCCGCCGCGCCTCCCGGCCCCGGCCCCGCTCCCGGCGCGACGGTCCAGCCGGCGCCCCCCGCCCCCGGCGCCCCACCCCCCGGCCCCGCCTACGGCTTCCCCCACCAGTCCGCCCCCGGCCCGGGGCCCGCTCCCGCCTACGGCTTCCCGCATCAGCCCGCGCACGCCCCGGGCTCCGCTCCCGGCTGGCCGGGTGGCCACGGTCCGGGAGCCGCGCCGTCGCCGTACGGCACCCCGGCCCCGGGCATCCCGCCCCACCCGCACGCGGCCGCCGGCCCCGCCTACGGAGGCCACCCGCAGGCTCCCGCCGACGGCGGCAACAGCCGCTCCACGGTGCTGCTCGTCGTCATCGCACTGATCGTCGCGCTCGCCGCGGGCGGCACCATGTACGCGCTGATGAACAGGGGGGACGGTGGGACGGGCGGGAGCTCCGCGCCCTCCCCGGCCGTCACCGGCGAGCACGAGTCCGCCGATCCCGGCACCTCGGAGCCGGACCCCGAGCCGACCACCGAAGACTCCCCCTCGGCGTCCACGGACGGGGCGGTCCCGGCGGCGTACCTCGGCACCTGGACCACCACCATCGACAACGCGTCCGGCCGTCACACCCGGGAGCTGACCATCAAGCAGGGTGAGGTGGGGGACACGGTCCTGTCCCTCGTCGCCGAAGGGCCCTCCGACGGCGGCAGCGACTACCGCTGCGTGTTCGTCGCCGAGTTGAGCGAGGATCCCGGCGACGAGGGACCGCTGGCCATCGGGCCGTCCCTCGTGCGGACCGGGCCCGGTACCGCGTGCTCCCCGGGCTCCGAGACCGAGGTCACCCTTCTGCCGGACGGCACGCTCGAGCGGGTCAACGTGAGCACCGGGGAGCGCCTCGTCTACCGGAAGGAGTGACCGGCCGACCGTTCGAGGCGGCACTGTTCAGGGCCACTGTTCGAGGCGGCACCGGCCGTCCCGACACCCGTCGCCGCGATGCCGGCCGTCACGACACCGGTCCGCCGTCAGGCCGACCGGACGTTTCACGTGAAACACGCTCCGTAATCGTCGTTGGATCTCCCGGGGGCATCTCCGGGTTCTCCGGGGATGCCCCCTGCCGCGCCCGCCGCCCTCAGCGCGGCTCCGGCGGGCGCTGGCGCGGCATGTTCGGGCGGGTCACGGCCCCCGTCGGGAGGCCGAAGCGGCCGCTGACGGTGCCCGGCTCCGATCGGGACGCGCCGGGCACGGCCGCCTGGATGCCGAGCGGCGCGGCCCCCGCGCGGAACTGCACCATCCAGTCCGCGGTCTCCGTGCGCACCAGCTCCGTCACGTCCTCCGAGAAGCGCCGCAGCACTCCCAGGCATCGTTCGGCGGCCTCGCCCGCGGTGCCCTCCGTGGGGCCGAGGACCTCCCGTACGCACTCGGAGGCCCAGTCGAACTGGAGCCCCTGGAGCCGTCGCTGCACGGCCTGCGCGGTCGCGACGTCCCTGGTCCAGCCGGACGTCACCCCGAAGTACCGGTCGGCCGCGACGCACGCCACCGCCAGCAGCAGCGCCAGATATCCCCAGGGCGCTACCCCGCCCAGTACGCCGGTCAGGTCCATCAGCGGCAGCGTGGCCCCGGCGACCGCGCCCACGGCGGTGCCGCAGCGCAGGGCGCGGGCCCCGCGCCGCTTTCCCACCCGGTCGGTGAGGTACCAGGCGGCCGTGTCCAGCGCGCCGCGCTCCACCCACCGGTACAGCTCGTCCAGCCGCTGGGCCGGGTCCTCCCAGTCGCCGAGCGGGAAGGCCCGGCCGGTGAGGTCACCCGGCCGTATCCGGACGGTGTCCTCGCCACGGTCGTTGTGAGGCGGATCCTCGGGCTGTATCTCCGGCTTGCCCACCCGGCTCTCCCTACTGATCACGGTGCGTGACGCTCGTATGGCGCTGCTGTGACACCTGATGCCGTTGCGACGGCCACCTTCCTACCGCCCAATGGGTGGCGATGCGGTGGGTTTCACTACTTTTACTCTGGGAAATGCCGCTTGGTCGGGTATAGGTGCTCGATTTCCTTCACTCGAAAGAGTGTCGGGGCGCTGCCCTCGGTGACCACGTAGGCTCGTGCCGAACGGAAAAGCAACGGAAGCGCGACGGGGAAACGGAAGCGTGACGGGAAGCGCGGACGCCCCGTGCCGCACGTGCCCCGAAGAGGAGCTGATCGTGATCCCCGGTGGTGGCCAGCCCAACATGCAGCAACTGCTCCAGCAGGCCCAGAAGATGCAGCAGGACCTGCAGCGGGCGCAGGAGGAACTGGCGCGGACAGAGGTCGAGGGACAGGCGGGCGGCGGCCTGGTGCAGGCGACCGTCACCGGCTCCGGCGAACTGCGGGCACTGCGGATCGACCCGAAGGCCGTCGACCCCGAGGGCGGATCGAGGGAAGAGACCGCGGAGACGCTCGCCGACCTCGTGGTGGCCGCCGTACACGCCGCGAACGAGAACGCGCAGGCGCTCCAGCAGCAGAAGCTCGGCCCGCTGGCCCAGGGCCTGGGCGGCGGAGGCATCCCGGGTCTCCCCTTCTGAGGGGTCCTCCCCGCCTTTCTCGGACAGGCCGGGCCAACTAGCGTATGAACTGAAGGAACCCCAGGAAGGGCGGCAGTCCGTTGTACGAAGGCGTGGTCCAGGACCTCATCGACGAGCTCGGGCGGCTGCCCGGCGTCGGGCCCAAGAGCGCGCAGCGGATCGCCTTCCACATCCTCCAGGCGGAACCGACGGACGTACGGCGGCTCGCGCACGCCCTGATGGAAGTCAAGGCGAAGGTCCGCTTCTGCGCGACCTGCGGCAACGTCGCGCAGGAGGAGCTGTGCGGAATCTGCCGCGACACGCGCCGCGACCCGTCCGTCATCTGCATCGTGGAGGAGCCCAAGGACGTCGTGGCGATCGAGCGGACCCGTGAGTTCCGTGGCCACTACCACGTGCTGGGCGGCGCGATCAGCCCCATCGACGGCGTCGGCCCCGACGATCTGCGCATCCGGGAACTCCTGGCGCGCCTCGCGGACGACTCGGTCACGGAGCTGATCCTGGCCACGGACCCGAATCTGGAGGGCGAGGCCACGGCCACGTACCTCGCCCGCATGATCAAACCGATGGGCCTCAAGGTCACCCGCCTGGCCAGCGGCCTCCCGGTGGGCGGCGACCTGGAATACGCGGACGAGGTGACCCTCGGCCGTGCCTTCGAGGGGAGACGACTCCTAGATGTCTGACGCCACACTGCACGCGACCAGCCCCGACCCGGACGACTTCGCGGTCCAGATCGCCGACCAGGTGGAGAGCTTCCTGGTGGCCGTCACGGAGGTGGCGAAGGGTGACGAGCCGGAATCGGCCATCCCGTTCCTGCTGCTCGAGGTCTCCCAGCTGCTCCTCGCGGGCGGCCGTCTCGGCGCGCACGAGGACATCGTGCCGGACGAGCGCTACGAGCCCGACCTGGGCCCGGAGCCGGACGCGGACGAACTGCGCGAGAACCTCGCCCGGCTGCTGGAGCCCATCGACGTCTACTCCGAGGTCTTCGACCCGTACGAGCCGCGCAAGGCGCCCGTACCGGCCCGGATCTCCGACGACCTGACCGACGTCATCACCGACCTGCGCCACGGCATGGCCCACTACCGGGCCGGCCGCACCACGGAGGCCCTGTGGTGGTGGCAGTTCTCGTACTTCTCCAACTGGGGCTCCACGGCGTCGGCCGCCCTGCGGGCGCTGCAGTCGGTGGTCGCCCACGTCCGCCTGAACCAGCCCCTGGAGGAGCTGGACGGCCTGGACACCGACGAGGACCTCGGCGACGAGGCGCTGGAGGCGGAGGCCGGCCGGGTCATGGCGGAGGAGATCGCGGGCCCGCTGGGACTGCGCACCGTCAAGTGACACCGGCGCGGTGACACCGTCACCGTGACGCCGGCCCCGGTGACAACCGTCGGCGTACGGGTGACGTGTCATCCGTACGTGGTGACCTGGCCCACTTTTCGGAGTGCCCCGATCAGAGGCGGGCAGGTGCCCTCCCGGAGCGGTCCGGGAACATCCGGGTGATCGTGTCGTGAGCGGGACATCTCACGATGCGGTAGGACCAGGGGTGTTTCCGGCCGCTCGATAAACTGAGCCGACCGCTGTACGGGTACGTATGCGCGGACCGAGACGGACTGAGCGAGGAGCGCACGTGGGCCTTGTCGTGCAGAAGTACGGAGGTTCCTCCGTAGCCGATGCCGAAGGCATCAAGCGCGTCGCCAAGCGGATCGTGGAAGCCAAGAAGAACGGCAACCAGGTGGTTGCCGTGGTCTCCGCGATGGGCGACACGACGGACGAGCTGATCGATCTCGCCGAGCAGGTTTCCCCGATCCCTGCCGGACGCGAGCTCGACATGCTGCTGACCGCCGGGGAGCGGATCTCCATGGCGCTGCTGGCCATGGCCATCAAGAACCTGGGCCACGAGGCCCAGTCGTTCACGGGCAGCCAGGCTGGTGTCATCACCGACTCGGTCCACAACAAGGCGCGGATCATCGATGTGACGCCGGGCCGCATCCGGGCCTCGGTGGACGAGGGCAACATCGCCATCGTCGCCGGGTTCCAGGGCGTCAGCCAGGACAGCAAGGACATCACCACGCTGGGCCGCGGCGGCTCCGACACCACGGCGGTCGCTCTGGCCGCGGCCCTCGACGCCGAGGTCTGCGAGATCTACACCGACGTCGACGGCGTGTTCACCGCCGACCCGCGGGTGGTGAAGAAGGCCCGGAAAATCGACTGGATCTCGTTCGAGGACATGCTCGAACTGGCGGCCTCCGGTTCCAAGGTGCTCCTCCACCGCTGTGTGGAGTACGCCCGCCGGTACAACATCCCGATCCACGTCCGCTCGTCCTTCAGCGGGCTGCAGGGCACGTGGGTCAGCAGCGAGCCGATCAAGCAAGGGGACAAGCAGGTGGAGCAGGCCATCATCTCCGGTGTCGCACACGACACCTCCGAGGCCAAGATCACCGTCGTCGGCGTGCCGGACAAGCCGGGCGAGGCCGCCGCGATCTTCCGCACGATCGCCGACGCCGAGATCAACATCGACATGGTCGTGCAGAACGTGTCCGCGGCCGCCACCGGCCTGACGGACATCTCCTTCACGCTGCCCAAGGCGGAGGGCCGCAAGGCCATCGACGCGCTGGAGAAGAACCGCGCGGGCATCGGCTTCGACTCGCTGCGCTACGACGACCAGATCGGCAAGATCTCGCTGGTCGGCGCCGGGATGAAGACCAACCCCGGTGTCACCGCCGACTTCTTCACCGCGCTGTCCGACGCGAGCGTGAACATCGAGCTGATCTCCACCTCCGAGATCCGCATCTCGGTCGTCACGCGCAAGGACGACGTCGCCGAGGCCGTCCGCGCCGTCCACACCGCCTTCGGTCTGGACTCCGACAGCGACGAGGCCGTCGTCTACGGAGGCACCGGCCGCTGATGGAGCGGTCCGGACGG
This sequence comes from Streptomyces sp. NPDC005925, assembly GCF_040638805.1. Classification (NCBI taxonomy): domain Bacteria; kingdom Bacillati; phylum Actinomycetota; class Actinomycetes; order Kitasatosporales; family Streptomycetaceae; genus Streptomyces; species Streptomyces sp. NPDC005925. The sequence continues at coordinate 46,387 of NZ_JBEXVL010000009.1, forward strand.
CGACCGTCGCTCGCGGTCGTGGGGGCGACCGGGACCGTCGGCGCGGTCATGCTGCAGATCCTGTCCCAGCACGCCGACATCTGGGGCGAGATCCGACTCGTCGCCTCGCCGCGCTCGGCCGGCCGCAAGCTGGCCGTGCGCGGCGCGGAGACCGAGGTCGTCGCACTCACCGAGGAGGCCTTCGACGGGGTCGACGTCGCCATGTTCGACGTACCCCGCGAGGTCGCCGCGCGGTGGGCGCCGCTCGCCGCCGCCAAGGGCGTCGTGGTGGTCGACACCTCCGGCGCGTTCCGCATGGACCCGGACGTGCCGCTCGTCGTGCCCGAGGTCAACGCCCACGCGGCGCGCAGCCGGCCGCGCGGCATCATCGCCGGCCCCGAGTGCACGACGCTGTCCATGATCGTGGCGCTGGGCGCGCTGCACGCCGAGTTCGGGCTGCGCGAGCTGGTGGTCTCCTCGTACCTGGCGGTCAGCGGTGCCGGGCGGGCCGGCGTGGAGACGCTGCGGAGTCAGCTGTCCCTGGTCGCGGGCACGGAGCTGGGGACGAACCCCGGTGACGTACGGCGGGCCGTCGGCGACGGCACGGGGCCTTTCCCAGAGCCCGTCGCGCTGAACGTCGTGCCGTGGGCCGGTGAGGCGCGGGAGGACGGCTGGTCCTCGGAGGAGATGAAGGTGCGGGACGAGTCCCGCAAGATCCTCGGCCTGCCCCGGCTGCCCGTCGCCGTCACCTGTGTACGGGTGCCGGTGATCACCACGCACTCGGCGACCGTGCACGCCCGCTTCGAGGACGAGGTCACCGTCGACCGGGCCCGCGAGATCCTCGCCACCGCCCCAGGCGTCGTCCTGTTCGACAACCCGGCCGCGGGCGAGTTCCCCACGCCCGCCGATGTCGTCGGCACCGATCCGACGTGGGTGGGCCGGGTCCGGCGGGCCCTCGACGACCCGACCGCGCTGGAACTCTTCGTCTGCGGCGACAACCTCCGCAAGGGCGCCGCGCTGAACACCGTGCAGATCGCCGAACTGGTGGCGGCCGAACTCTCCTAGCGGGCCGGCCGCCACCCGGGCGGAGTGCCGCTCGACGGCCGGCCCTCCCGCCGGAGCGGAGTACGACTCGACGTCTGACTTTCCCTCCTGTTCGGGAGGTGGCGGGAAAACTGCGAGTCCCGGCGAAAAACGTTTGTAGGATCTGTGCACACGAGGTGAGCCGGTCGATGATCCGGACCCCTTGTCCGGTGCACCTTCGGCATCCGAGGATTTCCTCCCCGCCCCCCGCAACCGCGCGGAGGGTGGGGAGCGTCTTTGCGGTCGGTCCGGACGGGGTGCGGGGGCGCGTGGGACGCGGCGTGGGGGCGTCGCGGATCGGGCGACGGGACGTCCGATTCTTATGGGACATAGGGGAAGAGCGGGACGCATGAGGGCATACGATGCACCGTCAGCTGTGCTGTCCGCCGCGGGAACGCAACCCGCGGCGCCGGTCCGCGGGAACGTGACCCCCGGCGCGTACAACCCTCATGGGGGTGGGCGTGTCCAACAGGCGTGGCAGAGGTACTCGACTTTTCAGTGGCGGCGTCCCGCGGCCCGGCCCTGCGCCCCCGGCCCGTCCGGCCTCGTACGGCCGGCGTGGCCGGTGGCATGCCGGTGATCGCGCCCATGCCCGCAGCGCGGCCCGCCCGCGTCCCGAACCAGCGTGAGGGGGCCGACGATCTCGCGGCCGCCGGCACGACCGTCGACCACCTCACCGAGACGTACCGCACGCACTACCGTTCGCTGCTCGGTCTCGCCGCGCTGCTCCTCGACGACACGGCCTCCTGCGAGGACGTCGTCCAGGAGGCCTTCATCCGCGTCCACTCCGCGCGCAAACGCGTCCGCGACCCCCAGAAGACCCTGGCGTACCTGCGCCAGACGGTCGTCAACCTCTCCCGTTCGGCGCTGCGCCGGCGCATCCTCGGCCTGAAGCTCCTGTCGAAGCCGATGCCCGACATGGCCAGCGCGGAAGAGGGTGCCTACGACCAGCTGGAGCGCGACTCGCTGATCAAGGCCATGAAGAACCTGCAACGCCGTCAGCGCGAGGTGCTCGTGCTGCGTTACTTCGCGGACATGACCGAGGCGCAGGTCGCCGAGACGCTCGGGATTTCCCTGGGCTCGGTGAAGGCGTACGGTTCGCGGGGCATCGCGGCGCTCCGGGTGGCCATGGAGGCACCGGTATGAGCGAGGGCCACGACGCGCGGGGCGAGCCGCGGGAGCGGCACGAGCCGACGCGGCCGACCGGGCATGATCGACACGATCCGACGCAATCGCACGCTGGGAACGGAACTGTGAACCACGGCCCCGACGACCAGGGCCCCGACGAGCCGGGCTTCGAGAAGCGGGAGCCCGCCGACTCGGGCTCCGAGACGAAGCGGGAACCCGCCGGCCACGCGAGCGCCGGCCGGGCGCCCGAAAGCCTCGACGAGTCCGACGGCTTCGGCCCGGACGAGGCGGCGCTGCGCACGTTGCTGCACCAGGTGGTGCAGGACGTCGAACCCCGTGACGGCACCCTGGACTTCCTGCGGCGGGCCGTCCCCGCGCGGCGGGCCCGCAAGCGCCAGGCGGCCGTGGGCATGGCGGCCGCCGCGCTGTTCGTCTGTACGGCGGTCCCGGCGCTCGTCCACGTCTCCAACTCCACCGGCTCCGACGCCGACCCCTCCGCCATCGGCCACACCTCCCAGATGCAGGGCGGCGCCACCCAGGGCAAGGACCCGAACGGCGGCAGCGGCATCGGCACGTCCGCCGGCCAGACCGAGGGCACGGGCCAGGACGGCAAGACCGACGAGACGCACAACGGCGGCACCGACGCCGGTACGGGTGCCACCGAGGGCGCCGACCCGTCGGCCGGCACCGCCGCCGGCGGTGCCGGCCTGTGCACGCCCGACCAGCTCGGCGCGAGCGGCAGCAGCGAGGCCCCCGCCTCCACGGGAGGGGTCCAGGGCACCTTCCGCGTCGTCAACGTCTCCGCCGCGGCCTGCACGGTCGGCGGCCCCGGCGGTGTGGAGGCGCTGGCGGGCGGCGCGGCCGACCAGGCCAAGCTGGGCACGCAGCGCCACCAGGCCGGGGACGCGGCGGCGGGCCTGCCCGACCCGTCGGCGGAGGCACCCGCGCTGGCGCTGGAGCCGGGGGCGGCGTACGAGGTGAAGTTCGCCTGGGTGCCGTCGGAGACGTGCCCCAGCAACGGCAGCGGCGGCACGAGCGGCGGTGACGTGGACCCGACGCCGGACCCGACGCCGACCGACGAGCCGGTGTCGGGCACGTCCACCGGAGGCGACACGGGCACGTCGGCCCAGCTGATCACCGAGGACGGCATGGCCGACGGCAGCGTCACGGTCGCCTACACCTCGGCCGCGGGCGCCGCGGCCTCGGTGGTGATCTCCAACGCCTGTGCCGGAACGGTTTACTGGACGGGCGTGCTGGCGGCCGAGTAGGACACGGCGGGTGCGGGGGCACGAGCGGTGCCCCCGGGCTCTCAGGCGGTGACGCGCTCGGCGTCCCCGCTCCCGTCCGGGCCCTCGGCCCCGATCGCGGCCCCGCCCTCGGCCCTGCTCTCGCCCTCGGTTCCGCCCGCCGACCCGGTCCCGGTCCCGGTGAGGCCGAGCTCCGCGTCGCGCAGGAACTCCGCCTCGCGCCGCAGCAGCCGGAACCACATGAAGACCACGAACCCGGCGAAGGCGAACCACTCCGCGGTGTACCCGAGGTTCTGGAACGCCTTCAGGTCCAGCCCCGTCCCGTGCGGCGCGGCGGCGGGCACGGCCGTCATCCCGGCGTCCGCGCGGGCCAGCGTGACCCACGCGTCGTACACGTCGTACGGCACGAGGTTCACCAGGGACGCCGCGCTGATCGCGCCGGTCTGCCCGGCCGGCAGTCCGCCGCGGGCACCGACGCCGTTGTCGCCGGGGGTCTCGGACGCCTGCAGCGCGCCGGTGACACTGACCTCGCCCTTCGGCGGGGCGGGGGCCCTCGCGGCGTCCGTGTCGGCGTCGCCGGGCAGCCAGCCCCGTACGACGGGCAGGGCCTTGCCGGTGTCGGTGCGCAGCAGCGTCAGGACGTAGAAACCGGGCTCGCCGTCCAGGTCGCGGTCCGGGACCAGCAACTGCTCGGCGTACCGCCCGGTCGCCGTGGCCTGCCGTCCCGACGTCGCCCTGTCCACCGGGAGCAGCGCGTCGAGCGGGGCGGGCGCCTCCGCGCGGTTGGCCGCGGCCCGGTCCGTGACGCTCCGGTCCTCCTGGACGCGGTCCTCGAAGCGGCCCAGCTGCCAGGACCCCATGAACACGCAGAAGGGGATGGCGAGCAGCACGAAGACGTTGATCCCCCACCAGCGGGGCGTCAGCAGGAAGCGGTACACGCCGTCAACGGTACGGGGGCCGTCCGGGTTCCCCGGCGCGGGGTCGGCCGGGGGCACGGTGGGGGACCGGTGCAAGTTTGTCCACAGGCTGAGGACCTCGGGCGTGGATTGTCACCGGGGACGGGCACTATGGGGCCATGACTGAGAGCAACGGGTCCGCGGCGCGGGATCAGCAGCAGGACGAGGACATGCCGAACTGGGAGAAGCGGTTCCGGGCGCCCCGGGTGTCGCTGCCCGACTGGGCGGAGGACGCCCCGGACCGCTCCCTGTTCGTGTCGAACGCGACAGGGACGTACGAGCTGTACGCGTGGGACCGGTCGACGGGCGTGCAGCGCCAGGTGACCGACCGGCCGAACGGCACGACGGACGGTGTGCTCTCCCCCGACGGCCGGTGGATCTGGTGGTTCGACGACAAGGACGGTGACGAGTTCGGCGTGTGGCGCCGCCAGCCGTTCGGGGGCGGCGAGGACGAGTGCGCCGTGCCGGGCGTCGACGCGTCGTACCCGGCGGGCCTGGCCCTCGGCAGGGACGGCCGTACGGCGGTGGTGGGCCGCTCCACGGACGAGGACGGTACGACGATCCACCTCGCGCGCGCGGGCGAGCCGCCGGTGGAGATCTACCGGCACCGCGAGTCGGCGGGCGTCGGCGACCTCTCGCACGACGGCACGCTGATCGCCGTCGAGCACACGGAGCACGGCGACGCCATGCACTCCGCGCTGCGGGTGATGCGCCCGGACGGCACGCGCGTGGCCGAACTGGACGACACCGACGGCGGCACCCGCGAGCTGGGCCTCGAGGTGCTGGGCTTCGCGCCGGTCGACGGCGACACCCGGCTGCTGATCGGCCACCAGCGCCGGGGCCGCTGGGAGCCCCTGGTGTGGGACGTGGCCTCGGGCGAGGAGACGGACCTGGCGCTGGAGCTGCCCGGCGACGTCAGCGCCGAGTGGTATCCGGACGGCTCGGGCCTGCTCGTCGCGCACAGCTTCGAGGCACGCAGCGAGCTGTTCCGCTACGACTTCGCCCAGCGCGAGCTGATCGAGATCCCCACCCCGGCGGGCACGGTGTCGGGTGCGACGGCCCGCCCCGACGGCAGCGTGGAGTACCTGTGGTCGTCGGCCGCGCAGCCGCCCGTGGTGCGGTCCACGAGCGGCCGGGTCGTCCTCGACCCGCCCGGCATGAAGTCCCCGGGCTCGGTGCCGGTCGAGGACGTGTGGGTGGAAGGCCCGGGCGGGCGGATCCACGCCCTGGTCCAGAGGCCGGCGGGGGCGACGGGACCGCTGCCGACGGTCTTCGACATCCACGGCGGCCCGACGTGGCACGACAGCGATGCCTTCGCCGCGGCCCCGGCGGCCTGGGTGGACCACGGGTACGCGGTGGTCCGCGTCAACTACCGGGGCTCCACGGGCTACGGCCGCGCCTGGACGGACGCGCTGAAGCACCGGGTCGGCCTGATCGAGCTGGAGGACATCGCCGCGGTCCGCGAGTGGGCCGTCGAGTCCGGCCTCGCCGACCCGGACCGCCTGGTCCTCACCGGCGGCTCCTGGGGCGGCTACCTCACCCTCCTCGGCCTCGGTGTGCAGCCGGAGGCGTGGACGCTGGGCATCGCGGTGGTGCCGGTCGCGGACTACGTCACGGCGTACCACGACGAGATGGAAGCGCTGAAGGCCATGGACCGCACGCTGCTGGGCGGCACCCCGGAGGAGGTCCCCGAGCGCTTCGAGGCGTCGTCCCCGATCACCTACGTCGACCGCGTCAAGGCGCCGGTCTACATCTCGGCCGGGGTCAACGACCCGCGCTGCCCGATCCGCCAGATCGAGAACTACGTCAAGCGCCTGGAACAGCGGGGTGCTCCGCACGAGGTCTACCGCTACGACGCGGGCCACGGCTCCCTGGTGGTGGAGGAGCGCATCAAGCAGGTCGGGCTGGAGCTGGACTTCGCGGCGAAGCACCTGGGCTGACCCGGACATCCCGTGGCCGGGGGCGGCACGCGGGCCGACACCGGGCGGGATGGGGGCAGCCGGGTCGCCGGCTTCGGGCGTTTGGCGGCGACCGGCCCGGGTCCGGTGCTCGTTTGCCGGGGCCCGCCGCTCTACGGGCGTTTCCTACGTCCCGGCGGCCGGGTCGTCGGCTTTCGGCGGTTGCGGGTGACCGGCCCGGGTCCGGTGCTCGGTTGCCGGGGCTCGCCGCTCTACGGGCGTTTCCTACGTCCCCGTCCCCGTCCCGCGCCCGGCCCGGTCGCGTGCGCCCCGGCGTCCGAGCAGTTCCGCGAGACCGCGCCGGGTGGCGGCCAGGACCACGCGGTCCGAGCTCTGCAGGACGTAGGTGTCGGGCAGGTCCCACACCAGCCCGGACACCGGCGCCAGGCCGGTGCCGTCGGCCGCGTCCCCCGCGAGGTCGTCCCGCCGTTCGTCGGGCGCGTTCGCGTCCAGCGCGAGCACCCGCCAGGCGCCCGCCCGGAAGGCCTCGCCCACGGTCCGCCCCTCCAGTTGCGCAAGCCCGGCCACCTCCACGGCCGCGAACAGCAGCACCCGCCGCTCCACCGGGATCGCCCCCAGGATCTGCCGGCCCATCATCGCCCCGGCGAAGGCGGGCGCCGCCAGGTGCGACACGCTGCGGCTGCGGGTGAGCGCGTGCGGGTGCGCGGCGCGCAGGGTGCGGTACACGGCGGTCGCGAAGTCGTCGTCGTACAGCCGCAGCACCACCCGCAGGTCGGCCCGCAGGGAGCGCGCGTACAGCACGGCCTCCAGGTTGGTGGTGTCCGCGCTGGTCAGGGCGAGCAGGGCATGCGCGCGATGGATCTTGGCGGACTCCAGTACGCCCTCCTGCGTGACGTCGCCGAGCACCACCGGCACCCGAAGCCGCCGCGCGGTGGCCATCCCGCGCGCCTCGGGGTCGGCCTCGACGCACACCACGGGGATGTGCAGTTCCCGCAGCCGGGTCAGCACGCGCGTGCCGATCTTCCCGAGGCCGAGCAGGACGACGTGACCGCCCAGTCCGCGTGGCGGTTTCCGCAGGGCGGAGGCGCTCCGGAAGGTGCCCAGCGCCTCCAGTACGGCCGCCAGCAGCACGGGCAGCAGCAGCAGTCCGACGAGTCCGGAGAGGAGCTGGAGGATCTGGCGGCCGGCGTCCCGGTTGAGGGCGGGTTCGTTGATGGCGAAGAGGTCGAGCAGGGTTTCGTACGTCGCGTGCAGGGGGTGGTCGCCGGTGACGACCGTCAGGGCGACGGCGAGCGCGACCACACACGCCACGAGCCCGGCCAGTGACCAGCGCAGCCGCCGCGAGAACAGCGAGGCGAAGGGCGGCACGCCGGTGCGGGTGGGCGGCAGGGGCGGGCCGGAGTACGACACCTGCTCCAGGACCACCGTGCCGCGGCCGGTCGCCGCCGCCACGGCCGCCGCGTCGGGCAGCAGTTGAGGACCCTGCTCGCCGCTGCTCTCCGAACCGTCCGCACCGGCCGGGTCGTTGCTCGTCGCGGACAGCAGCGCCAGCGTGCACAGGCCGGGGTCGGCGACCTCGCCGGGGCGCGGCGGGTGCCGTTCCACCGCGCGCAGCAGCAGACCGTCCGTCTGGACGACCTTGCTGGTGCCGGCGAGCGCGGTGGCCGCGAGGGCGGGCGCGGCGGTGTCGGCGTCGGACAGGACGGTCGTCGACGCGTCGGCCTCGGGCCCGTTGCCGGAGGCCAGCGAGGCGGCCTGGTCGAGGAGTTCCTCGATGTGCTGGCCCAGGCGGCGGTTGTAGAGGCGCAGGACGAGCCGCAGACGGGGGTTGAGCCGGCGGGCGGTGAGGGCGGCGCGGATGTTGGTCTCGTCGTCGTCCCACACGAGGGCCAGCGCGGCGGCCCGGTCGACGCCCGCCTCGGCGAGGACGGCCTCGGACAGCTCGGCGGCCTCCAGGACGCGCCCGTTCGCGCCGGGTTCGGCGCTGGTGCCGCCCAGGCGTCCGGCGGCCCGGCCGCGCGCGGCGTTCATCCGGTCGAGCAAGGCGGCGGAAGCGGCACGGGCCCGCCCGGCGACCGGCCGGGGGACACCGCCCGCGGTGGGTGGTACGACGAGGGTGACCTGTTCGCCGTACACGCCCCGCAGCTCCGCCGCGAGCCGGTGCGCGAGCCCGTCGTCGCCGCACACCACCATGTGCGTCGACGGGACACCCGGTACACCTGGAACACCCTGATTCGGAACGCTGGCCACGGGAGAGAAGACTGTCCCAGGCGGAGCGGTGGTTCCAGAAGGACCGCTCCGGCAGGCGGCTGCCCCGCCGGACGGTGGCGCCGAGCGGGTCGTACGGGCCGAACGGTGTGCCGGGGGAGACCGTACGGAAGGGGAGGGGCAGCGCCCGGCCGTGTCACCGGGGCAGGCGGCCCGTGGCCACGGACCGTCCTGGGGAAGCGTCGCCAACGGCCGCGGGCCGGGGGGCCCGCGGTCGGCCGTGCGACCGCCGGCTACTCCTCCTGCCGTTCGGCGCGGCTGAGGCCCCGGGCGACCTCCTGGAGGATCTCCTGCTCGGACCGCCCGGTCATGCGGCCCATCTGCTGCAACAGCAGCGCGCACAGGGCGGTGGCGCCGTCGGCGACCTGGTCGAGATTGCCGTCGGAGACACGGCGGTCGGCCATGTACTGCGCCATGAGGTCGTTTCCGGACACGTAGGCGGTCATGGCCTCGATACCGAGCCGCACGCGGTCGTAGTCGTTGGTCGTCACGGACGCCACGCTTGCACGGCGGCCGCTCGTGGCGCTACGGGTGCCGGCCGGGCTGGTAGGAACCGGCGGGCTGCTGCACCATGACGTTTCCGCGGTTGAACGCGTTGATGAGAGCGATGGTGCACACCAGGGCGGCCAGCTGCTCCTCGTCGAAGTGCTTGGCGGCGTTCTCCCAGATCTCGTCCGACACGCCGCGCCCGTCGGCGAGGCGCGTGCTGTCCTCCGTCAGCTCCAGGGCGGCGCGCTCGGCGTCGGTGAAGACCGTGGCGTCGCGCCAGGCCGCGATCAGGTGGAGGCGGGTCGAGTCCTCCCCGGCGTGCGCGGCCTCCTTGGTGTGCATGTCGACGCAGCCGCTGCAGCCGTTGATCTGGCTGGCGCGGATGTTCACGAGGTGCCGTGTCGCGGTCGGCAGTGTCGAGCCCGCGAGGGTCTTCGACGCCGCGACCAGTTGCTTGACGAACTGGGCTGTCACCGGGCCGGCGAGGAGGTTCAGCCTGGGTTCCATGGTGCTCTCCTGTGCTGTTGTCGATCGGGGCATCCCCTGGGGCGGAATGATCCAGCAAAGTGTGACATGGCGGGAATGCGTCCCACGGTACGCGCTGCCGTAGGTCCGGCAACGCGAACGGGCGGCGTACGCCGACGTGATGTCGGAGTACGCCGCCCGGGGAAGCGGAGCGGCGCGAGCGGCCGCGGTGTCGTCCGGCTACTGCGGATCGCGCTCGAACACGGCCTTCGACCAGCAGTAGCCGAGCACGGTCAGCCCCAGGCACCAGGCGACCGCGAGCCACCCGTTGTGCCCGGTCCCGCTGCCGAGCAGCAGCCCGCGCAGGGTCTCGATGGCGGGGGTGAAGGGCTGGTACTCGGCGACCGGCCGGAACCATCCCGGCATCGCGTCCACCGGGACGAAGGCGCTGGAGACGAACGGCAGGACGATGAGCGGCAGCGCGTTGTTGCCGGCGGCTTCGGCGTTCGGGCTGACCATGCCCAGTCCGACGGCGATCCAGGTGAGCGCCAGGGCGACGAGCGCGAGCAGCCCGAACGCGGCCAGCCATTCGAGGGGCGTGGCGTCCACGGACCGGAAGCCGACGGCCACCGCGACGGCGCCGACGAACATCACACTGACGAGTGACTGCACCACGCTCCCCACCACATGCCCGACGAGCACGGAGGGGCGGTGGATGGCCATGGTGCGGAAGCGGCCGATGATGCCCTCGGTCATGTCGTTGGAGACGGACACCGCGGTTCCGACGACGGTGCCGCCGATCGTCATCAGCACGATGCCCGGCACGAGGTAGGCGACGTACGCGGAGCGGTCCGCGCCGCCGCCACCGATGCCCGCGCTCATCACGTCGCCGAAGACGTAGACGAAGAGCAGCAGCAGGACGACCGGCGTGAGCAGCAGATTCAGCGTCAGGGACGGGTAGCGCCGGGCGTGCAGCAGGTTGCGGCGCAGCATCGTGGACGAGTCGCGCAGGGCGAGGGAGAGGGAACTCATCGGACATCCTCCTCGGCGGGCCGGTCGGCGCCGCCGGTCAGGGCGAAGAACACGTCGTCGAGGTCGGGGGTGTGCACGGTGAGTCCGTCGGCCTCGACACCGGCGGCGTCGAGCCGGTCGAGGAGGGAACGGAGCTCGCGCTGGGTGCAGCCGCTGGGGATCTGGAGGGCGAGCGCGTCGTCGTCGCGGCCGGCCTCGCGCAGGGCCAGGGCGGCTGCCCGGTAGGCGGCGGGGTCGCAGAAGCGGAGCCGGACATGCCCGCCGGGCACGATCCGCTTCAGCTCGTCGGCGGTTCCCTCGGCGACGATCGTCCCGCCGTCGAGTACGGCGATGCGGTCGGCGAGCTCGTCGGCCTCTTCGAGGTACTGGGTGGTGAGGAAGACGGTGACGCCGGTGCTGACGAGCCCGCGGATGATCTGCCACATGTCGTGCCGGGAGCGGGGATCGAGCCCGGTGGTCGGCTCGTCGAGGAAGATGATCCGGGGGCTGCCGACGAGGGTCATGGCGAGGTCGAGCCGGCGCTTCATGCCGCCGGAGTAGGTGGAGGCGGCCCGCGGCGCGGCGTCACCGAGACGGAACCGTGCCAGCAGCTCCGCGGCGATACGCCGCCCTTCCCGCCTGGGCAGATGGTGCAGGTCGGCCATGAGGAGCATGTTCTCCTCGCCGGTGATGAGTCCGTCGACGGCGGAGAACTGTCCGGTGACGCCGATGACGGCGCGAGCGCCCTGCGGGTCCGTGGCGAGGTCGTGCCCCCCGACGCGCAGCTCACCGCCATCGGGCCGGACGAGAGTGGAGAGGATCTTGACGGCGGTGGTCTTGCCGGCGCCGTTGGGCCCGAGCAGTGCGAACACCGACCCGGCCGGGACGTGCAGGTCGATCCCGTCGAGGACGGTCCTGCCGCCGTACGACTTGCGCAATCCGGTCGCAGAGACGGCGGCGGGGGGCCGCGGCTCACGTGACGAAAATGAGGTGGGCATGACAGAAGCGGGCATGGGGCCCTCCCTTTCGAAGGCCGAGGGGACTGAGGACAAGGACGGACCGGGGGTGGGAGGACGGGGGATCAGACCTGGGCGCGGCGGACGTCGATGGTGCCGAAGCGGGTGCGGGCGCGGACCTCGACGGTGTCCTCGGCCTCGTCGGGGCTGTCGGAGGCGGTGAGCGTGTTGCGTACCTGACCGTGGCCGGAACTGACGTCCAGCCAGGCGGCGGTGCCCTCGCGGATGCCGACCTCGATGCCACCGTAGGAGGTCTCCAGCCGGAGGGAGCCGCGCGCGACGTCGGCGACGCGCAGGGCACCGTGGGCGGTGGTGGCGGAGACCGAGCCCTCGGCGCGCACGATGTCGATGTCGCCGTTGGCGCCGCTCACCCGCAGGTCGCCGGTCGCGGCGCCGACGGTGGTGGTGCCGTGCGAGTTCTTCAGGACGGCGGGTCCCTCGAGGGTGCCGACGCGCATGCTGCCGGAGCTGGTGGTGATCTCGGCCGGCCCCTCGACCCGGCCGACGGTGATCGAGCCGTGGGAGGCGGTCAGCCGGAGCGGCCCGGTCGTGTCGAGGCGGACGTCGCCCGACGACGTCTTCACGTGCACCTCGCCGAACCGGCCCTCGCCGAGCACCTGGACCCAGGCGCCGGTCACGTCGAGGCGCGAGCCGGTGGGCAGTTCGACCGTCACGTCGACGGTGCCGGTGCGCCCGATGAGGTAGCGCTGCTTGGGCGTCCTGACGGTCAGTACGCCGCTCACGTACGTGACCTCGGTCTGGTCGGCCGCCCGTACGTCCTGGTCCTTCTTCGGGTCGCGGGGCCGCACGTCGACGACGGTGTCGGGGCGGTCGCCCGCGATGAGCTGGAGGGAACCGGCCTCCATGTGGACTGTGGCGGAGATCGCTTCGGGAGTGTCGAAAGAAGGCATGGCTGTCTCGTCCTCTTGGGTCTTCGGAGCGTCCCCGCTGGTGGGACGTGGTGTGAGTGACGTGAGTGACGTACCGCGGGCGGGCGCGGGTCAGCGCACCCAGCCCGTGAAGCTCTGTCCGAGGGTCTGGGTCTTCTCCGTCGTGCGAGGCCGTGCGCCGCCGTCGACCGCGGCCGACACGGCGCGCACCAGCCACGCGTTGACCGACAGGCCCTCGCGGCCCGCGGCCTCCTCGGCACGCGCCTTGAGGTGGGCGGGCAGGCGCAGATTGACGCGGGCGGTGCCACCCTCGTCGCCGTCGGCCGGAACCCTGACCGACTCCAGGGGTGCGGTCGCAGGCGCCGCGGGAGGGGTGTCGGCGCCGGGCGGCGGCGTCACGACGAAGTCGGGGTCGAGCCCGCGCAGTCGTACGTCGACGGAGCCCGGGGCGAGCTCGCGGGTGATCTCGTCCATCGCGGCGGACAGGACGTTGAGCAGGGTCAGCCGCGCCGCCGACTCCAGCGGCGCGGTGAGCCTCTCGGCCAGCTCACGGGCTTCGCCACCGCCGGCCTCGGCGGCCACCGCGAGCTCACGGCGGAGGGTGTCGACATACGGGGTGAGGTCCATGACGCCATGATGGCATCACTATGGCGCCAGGGGCAAGCGTCCTAGCGGCGCTCCGTGCGGGCAGGGCGCGTGGAACGCGCGTGACCTGCGCGAATGGCGTGATGCCCGTCCGGCTGCTGGTGGAGCCGGGTGGAAGGTCGCGGGGCTGGGGGGCCGAGTGTGGCGTCGTGTGGCGCAGAGTGGCGTTCGAGTGGTGCCACTGCGGGCCACTGAGTGCCGCCGGGTGCCATCAGGTCCGCCTCCACGTCCCCGTGCCACCGACGGGCGGCACGCGCTCTCCGGGCACGCGCCTCCCGGGCACGCGCCTCCCGGGCACGCGCCTCCCGGGCACGCGCCTCCCGGGCACGCGCCTCCCGGGTACGCGCCAGCCGGGTACGCGTCGGCGGCCGGGCGGGCCGGGGCCGGGCTACCGCCTGTCGAGTGCCTTGTCGAGGGTGAGGGCCGCGTCGATGAGGGCGAGGTGCGTGAACGCCTGCGGAAAGTTGCCCAGTTGGCGGCCCGTCGGGTCGATCTCCTCCGAGTACAGGCCCAGGTGGTTGGCGTACCCCATCATCTTCTCGAACACCAGCCGTGCCTTGTCCGTCCGTCCCGCACGGGCGAGGGCGTCGACGTACATGAACGTGCACAGCGAGAAGGTGCCCTCGGAGCCGCGCAGGCCGTCGGGCGAGGCCCCCGGGTTGTAGCGGTAGACGAGGCTGTCGCTGACCAGTTCGCGCTCGATGGCGTCCAGGGCCGATGCCCACATCGGGTCCTCGGGGCTGAGGAACCCGACCGTCGCCATGCGCAGCAGCGAGGAGTCCAGTACGTCACTGCCGTAGTGCTGGACGAAGGCCCGCTCCTGTCCGTTCCACCCCTTGGCCATGACCTGTTCGTACACGGCGTCCCGCTGGGTCTGCCACCGTCCGGCCGCCGAGGGCCAGCCGTTCGACGCGGCGAGGCGCAGGGCACGGTCGAACGCCACCCACGACATGACCCGGCCGTAGGTGAAGTCCTGGCGACCGCCGCGGGTCTCCCAGATGCCCTCCTCCGCCTGGTCCCAGTGGTCGGCCAGCCAGTCCAGGTTCGCCCGTATCGAGTTCCATCCCTCGTACCCGACCTCGAATCCGCGCTGGTGCGCGAAGCAGATGCTGTCCAGCGCCTCGCCGTAGATGTCCAGTTGGAGCTGCGTCGCGGCGCCGTTGCCGATCCGTACCGGCGCGGAGCCCGCATAGCCCTCCCAGTGGCCGAGGATCCGCTCGTCCAGGTCGGCCGAGCCGTCGACCTTGTACATGATGTTGAGCGGGCCCGTGTTCCCGCCGCTGCCCGCCCGCTCCCTGACCCGGTCGCTCAGCCAGGCGATGAACGCCCGTGCCTCCTCCGTGAAGCCCAGTCCCAGCAGGGCGTACACGGAGAAGGAGGCGTCACGGATCCAGGTGAAGCGGTAGTCCCAGTTGCGTTCGCCGCCCAGTTGCTCAGGGAGAGCCGTCGTCGGGGCGGCCACCACGGCGCCGCTGGGAGCGAAGGTCATGAGCTTCAGCGTCATCGCGGAACGCTCCACCACCTCGCGCCAGCGCCCGGTGTAGCGGGACTGCGCCAGCCAGGAGCGCCAGAACGCCACCGTCTCGTCGAAGAGCCGTTGGTAGGCGTCCAGACGGACCTCGGCGGGTGGTCCCTCGGCGCCCATTTCGAGGATCAGCCCGCGCTGCTGACCGGCCTTCAGGGTCAGCGAGAGGTGCAGGTCGGCACCCTGGTCCGTGAGAACCTCGTCGAGCCGCTCGTCCTCCGGTTCACGGATGGGATTCATGGTGAGTTGCGTGCCGTCCTCCGCGGCGAAGACCGCTCCGTGCTGGGTGATGTGCAACTCGTGCTTCCCGCGCCCGTAGTCGAACCGTGGGGCGATCTCCACCTGGAACGTCATGCTGCCGCGCACACAGCGGACCAGACGCACCAGCCGGTGGCAGGAGGTGACCGTCGTACCGGTCACGGGCATGAAGTCGACCACCTCACCGGCGCCCGCCTCGGTCATGAACCGGGTCACCAGGACGGCCGTGTCGGGCAGGTACAACTGCTTGGTCGTATGAGTACGGTGCGCGGGCCGGACCGTGCAGTGCCCGCCCTTCTCCTTGTCCAGCAGCGCCCCGAAGACGCTCGGCGAGTCGAACCGCGGGGAGCAGAACCAGTCGACCGCGCCCTCGGTGGTCACCAGCGCCGCGGTCTGCAGATCGCCGATGAGGCCGTGGTTCTCGATCAGTGGGTAGCCGTTCATCGGGGCGCCCCTTTCGGAGGTCAATGGGCCTTCCACGCGGCGTTGTCAGGGATCGTCTTGTCGGGCACCCGCACCTGGATGACGGACGGGCTGCCCGAGTTCTCCAGTGCACCCGTCACGGCATCCTTCAGCTCTCCGTACGTGCCGACTTCCCACCCCCGGCAGCCGAAGACGTCCGCCAGCGCGCTGTAATTCCACCGGTGCAGCCTGCACGGCTTGTAGAACGGCTCGTCGGAGTGGAACACCGCGGCGTCGGCGAGCCACTGCTCCACGGCGTAGACGCCGTTGTCGATGACGAAGACGATCGGGTCGAGCCCGAACCGGGTCTGCGTCGAGAGGCATTGGGCGGTCATCTGGAAGCCGCCGTCACCCGAGAAGACCAGCACCTTCTGGTCGGGGCTCTTCGCCAGGCAGATACCCGTCGCCGCCGGCGCGCTGTAGCCGATCGCCGAATAGGACGACTGGACGACGAACCCTCCCGGGCTGGGCACATCGAGCAGCAGACTGCCGAAGTAGTTCATGCTCGCGTCGGCGCCGACGATGGTGTTCTTGTCGACGTACTGCTGGATGTAGTGGTAGAAGCCCTGGTAGGTGATGACGTCGGCCTCGTCCACGCTCGGCGCGCTGTGCGCCGGCATGTCCGGCAGTTTCCGTGTCTTGGGCGCGATCTTTTCCGCCAGGATGCCGTCCAGCAGGTGTTCCAACGCGACCTGCCCGCCGAAATAGGTCCCGAGCTTGACCGCGTCGAACGACGCGAATGCGGTCTTGTCGTAGTCGGGTTCCCAGCCCAGCGCGTTGATGTCTGTCAGCCACACACCGAGGGCCAGGATGAAGTCGGACTTGTCGGCCAGATCCATCACGGCCGCCGATGATGCCTGGCCGTCGAACACGCCGACGAACAGCTCGTCGTCCTCGGCCAGGACGGCCTTGCTGAGGAGTTCCGTGACGAACGGCACGTTCAGTTGCCGGATCAGGCTCATGGCCCTGTCCTGAAGGCCGAGCCGGTCGATCTCCACGCCGAGCCAGATGAGCGGATTCTCGGCGTTTTCGAGCTCGGCGCAGATCTTGGTGACGGACTGCTCCAGGCTGGTCTCGTCCGACAGGGCCCTGGCCGGCTTCAGAACACCCTGCGGCGGCTCGCACTCCAGGTCGACCATGTCCTGGAGCAGCTCGATATATATCGGGCGCCGTTCTGTTATGCACTGGGTCAGTGCGTAATCGATCAGCGTCGGTGCGAGGTCCGGATTCTCGATCCGTATGGCTGCGACCGTCAGGTGCTCGAACGACTGAAGATCCGTCTCGCGTCCGCTGATGAAGTGATGGGCGCTGAAACCGGTCTGCTCGAAGGTGATGGTCTTCTTGATGCTCGGTGTGCCGTTGATCAGCACCAGCGGCACCTTTTCGACATAGGCGCCGGCGACAGCGTTCACGGCACACAGTGCGCCTGCGGAGTAGGTGAGGCAGAGGGCGCCGATTCCCTTCATCCTGGCGTATCCGTCCGCCGCATACCCGGCGTTGACCTCGTTGACTTCTTCGACGATCTGGATGCCGTTCGGCGCGACGTACCGGTTCAGCCACTCTATCGAGTAGTCGCCCGCGATGGCGAACAGGTGCTCCAGTCCGAGTTGGCGGAGCCGGTCCACCAGGTACTGTCCTACAGTGCAGCTCTCGTTCATGGTGGGAACACCTCCGTGCTCAGTATTCGCTCGCGCCGCCGAACAGCCGGGGCATGTAGATGTTGAAGATCCCCGGGCACTTGCGTTCCGGATACCGCTGCAGCATGAAATTCTTGAAGGCGTCGTCTGCGAGCCCGTTGTCGATTGCCTGCCGAGCGGCAGAAAGGTACTCGATGTTGCGGGCGACCTCGCTCTTGTCGGCCGGCAGGCCGTGGCCCGGCATGAACAACTCGTAGTCCGACACCAGCATTTCCTGCAGTACCTGGGCCCAGTGGTCCATGTGTTTCGTCAGGTACAGATGGGTGCCGCTGTACACCAGGTCCTGGGTGACGTACACACCTACCTCGGGAAGCCTGATGGTGAGGTGGTAATCGATCTCGGTGTCCGTCACCCGGTCGAAGACGTAGGTGACCCCGTCGATGGTCTCTTCACCCGGACCGGCGACCTGTTCGGGAACGACTATGCGCTCCGGGGCGAGGTCACCGAGTTTCTGGTGGTCACTTCTCGAGTCTTCCCCGTGATCGTGGATGAAGGTCCTGGTTTCGGACAACGCGTAGACCGTGATGTCGGTGAACGCGGTCCCCAGACCGAACCAGTGGTCAGGGTGCCGGTGAGAGACGTACAGCCTTTCGATGGGCTTGCCCAGGCTGTCCGCGTAGTCCCTGAATGCCTTCGCGCAGGGGGCGAGGAACTGCCCGTCGACGAGAACCAGCTGGTTCCTGGTCTCGATGATGTGCGTGGCGTTCGCGATGTTGTCGTACGCGAAGGACGCGACGCAGGTGTGAATGCGGACGTCGCCCGTCTGCTTCACGACCATGAAGATGGGATCTGACACCTGAGCTGCCATGCGAGACCTCTCCGGGGTTAGGCAATCCGCTCTCGCAGTTCCTCCAGCGCCGCCGCCGCGACGTCGTAGGCGCTGTCCCTGTCGGGCACGGGATCGTCCTCGCCGGGCCGCCAGAAACGCCGGCGCGCCATGCGCATGGAACTGTCGAACGGCGGGATCGCGTTGAACACTTCGATCAGGTACGGCCCGCGATACACCGGCTCGATCTCGTTCGCGATGATGTGCCACGGGATCCAGCTGTCCTTCACCGCGCCCCGGTCGGGTGCGGATATGTGGACGTAGTAGAGCCGGTCCTGGCGTATGGCCCGCGCCACGTTCTCCTTCAGGACCGACGGACCCTGACTTTCCATCACGACCTGCGCGGTGTCGATCGTGACGCCGCCCTGCGTGTGCTCGAGGCCCTCGAGGAAGTCCAGCACCTCCGAGACCATGTTGGGCGGCGGCGTCTCCCAGCTCTTGACGGGCTCCACGGCGAGCTTCACCTCTCGCGCCGCGGCGTACTCCAGCAGCTCCTCGAAGACGGAACGCGCCGCGTGGTAGCGCGGCTTCATCCAGTCCTGCAGGGCGTCGCTCCAGATCGGCTCATCGGTGTCCGTGAGCGGAAAGACCCCGTAGGGGTAGATGAACGGCCCGGACATGATCGAGTCGCCGCCCAGGACCCGCGTGATGTCGACGCGCGACTTGAGGTAGGACAGGGCCTGCCTGCGCTGCTCCTCGTAGGGCGACGTCGGGTCGAAGGTCCGCGTGGTCCCCACGTTGGTGGTGAACCTCACCTCCCCGAGCCCCGCCTGGTCGAATGCCTTCCTGAGGCCGATGTAGCGGTCGACCTCGAGCTTGTGCTCGACGGTGCTGGGCCGGGCGGCGATGTGCACGTCGAAGCCGTCGTAGCCCATGTCGGTCAGGGTTTTGAGGTGATGGACCAGGGTCCGGGTGTACCGCGCGTCCTGCGGCCGCAGATCGGCCGTGAACATGAAGAAGCTGAAGAACACGTCGCGTCCGAGTGTCGCGTTCATCGTCACCACCCCAAGACGTCGGCGAGGTAGGTGCGGGCCCTCTTGGCGTACTCGAGCGGGACGGCCTTGTTCGGATCCTGCTCCGCCTCCACGACCAGCCACCCTTCGTACCGCGCGTCGGCCAGCACTTCGAGGATGGGCCGGAAGTCGATCGCGCCGTCTCCGGGCACGGTGAAGACGCCGAGCTCCACGCCTTCCTGGAACGACAGGCCCTCTTCACGCACCCGGCTCACCACCTCGGGCCGGACGCTCTTCATGTGGACGTGGCCGATGCGACCCGCGTGGGCCCGGGCCAGGTCCAGCGGATCGTCGCCGGCGAAGGCCACGTGGCCGGTGTCGAGCAGCAGGTGGACCAGGTCCGGATCGGTCGAGGCCATCAGCCGGTCGATGTCGGCCCGGGTCATGACGCCGGTGCCCATGTGGTGGTGGTAGCTGAGCTTCATCCCGGCCGAGCGGGCGATCTTGCCGAGCTCGTCCAGGCCCGACGCCAGGGCGTCCCACTGGGCGTCGGTGAAGACGGGGCGGTTGGCGAACACGTCCACGGGGAGCAGGTGGGACGAAGCGCCGAACTCGGCCACGACCAGCTCGTTCCCGCCCAGCGCCCTGATGTGGGCCAGCGTCTCCTCGAAAGCGGCGACCGTCTTCTGCCGCATCTTGTCGATCGTGAAGTACGTGCTCGTCCAGGGCTCGGACACGCGCAGGCCGCGCAGGTCGAGGGCGGCCTTGAGCTCGGCGGCGTCCGAGGGGTACTTGTGCCCGATACTGCAGCCCTGGAAGCCGGCGAGTGCCATCTCGCTGACGGCCTGACCGAAGGAGATGTCGGCGTCGATGGTGGGAAAGTCGTCGTTCCACCACACGGTGCAGCAAACGCCGAGCTTCACCTTGTCCGGGCTGAGGCGGTTGGCCAGAGTCGTCATCGTGTCGCCCCTTTCAGGTAGCGGTCCGCGATGCGGGGTGGCTGGGCCCAGGAGCCGTATCCGGGTGCCTTGGCACCCTGCGGATTGGCCCCGATGGCCCGCCACAGCAGCCCCTCCTGGTAGGAGGCGGCACTGATCGTGGAGGTTTCCGCCGCGGTGTGGGCCCCGTAGAGGTCGATCCACTCGGGTGGCAGCGCGTACCACATCCCGGCGTACCAGAGCTTGGTCACGTTGCGGGCCACCGGTCCGAGCCGGTCGTCGCTGAAAACCCGGTGGCGCAGGGCCCGGTCGAGCAGATCCCGGTCGAGCGGTCGCCGGCCGTGGTGTCCGGCATCACCGGCTGCGTCGGCCCGGGCTGCCCGGTGGGCGTCCAGGAGGGCGGTGACGACCTCGTCGCCGCAGGCGGCCCGCACCTTCGCCAGGTAGGGGCGGGCCATGCCGGTGCCGAGCAGATCGGTCTCCTCGAAGGCGGTGAGGTCGACGGACAGGTCGAGGAACTTCTCGAAGGACGGCGCGGTCATCGCGTCACCGCCGGGGTCGTCCGGCCGGCACCGGGCGCGGCCTGCGGATCGGCCTCGACCGCGGCCGGGATTTCGAAGGTGGGGGCGGCGTGCAGGCCGCCACTGCCCGGCAGGGGGTTGCACACCAGCCGGTTGAACCCGTCGCGCAGGCGGAACATCTCGCAGACGGCCTCCTGCAGGAGTCCCGGCTGCCCGTTGAACGCCCGGGTGAGCAGGGCGAGGAGGTCCCCGTAGTCGGCGTTGAAGTCCCGGGCGACCCGGGCGAGCTCCGATCCGGCCGGGTAGTCGGCCAGCCGGGCACTCGCCTTCACCTGGTACACGTCGTCCCAGGAGATGCTCAGCGCGGGCCCCGTGGGCGCATCGGGGTGGTCGCCCACCTGGTAGTAGCGCCCGAGTTGCAGCTGCCGGTACCGGTAGTAGTGGGCCAGCTCCCCTTCCGCGTCGTAGATGCCCGAGTCGAGGCCCTCGCCCTGGGCGGCGATGAAGTCGAGCGCCCGCCGGGCCGATTCCAGGTCGGTGACGACGATCATCTCCCCGCCGCCCGAGTAGAAGTACTCGGGGCCCACCTGCAGGGCCGGGTCCCCGGAGAAGAGCGCGGGGTCGTCGGCCGCCACCTTTCCCAGCCCTTCGGCGATCTCCTCGTAGAACTCGCCGATGCTGTAGAAGTGCACCCCCTGGGCGGTGGGGCTGGAGACCAGGAGCTGTGTCCCGCTGTCCTGCACCAGCCGTGCGCCGGCACTGGGCGCCTTGCGCGGCCGTTCGATCTTGCAGAACGTCTCCACCGCCTCGGGGGAGAAGGACCGCAGGTCGACGGTGAAGTCGTTCTCCCCGTCGGGCAGGTAGGCCGGGTAGGACGGCACGAAGCCGGGGCGGGTCAGGTCGGGCTTCCCGCCGATGGCGTTCAGGACGTTGGCGACGAGGGTCAGGTGCAGCATCTCCTCCACCGCGGCCACCCGGATGATGTGGGCGGCGTCGGAGTTGCTGGTGGAACGTATGGAGTAGTACGCGGTCAGGTACGGGGGGATGGTCGCGTGCTCGAGCGCCATCGCCGCGTCCAGGTAGCTGAAGAGGTCGTCACGGCTTTCGATGGTGGATGCGGTCATCGGGCCACCTCCCCTGAGGTCGGCGCCGCCCGGCGCCGGTCGCGGGCGACGTTGATCGGTGCGGTCTCCGAGTCGAGCTGGGACAGCATGGCCCGGACGCTGCGCAGGCACAGGGCGGCGACGGTGAGCGTCACATTCGACGTGCCCACGGTGGGCATGCTTCCCCCGCCGACCATGTAGAGGTTCTCGTGGTCCCAGCACCGCTGGTCCGCGTCGACCACCGAGGCCGACGGGTCGCGGCCCATCATGTGGGTGCCGGCGAGGTGGTTGCCCCCGCGGATCTCGTACCCCACGCCGTCGTGCACGGCGTAGCCCCAGAAGTTCGGGTCGTACGCGGTGTGGTCGTCGGCTCCCAGGCGGGCGAAGATGCGCTTCGACAACTGCCGGGCGTACGCCACCCCCCGCATCGTGTACTCGGGGATGTCGTAGGTGAGGACGGGCCGCATGTTCCCCAGCCGGTCGGTGAAGTCCGGGCTCACGGTGACCCGGTTGCTCGGGTTGGCGGGGACCTCGACCATGAACGCCATCTGGAGCTGGCGGGACACCCGGTCGACCAGGCCCTGGCGGAGGGACTCGCCGTAGCGGCCACCGGAGTCCACCAGGTCGATCAGGTCGGTCATCGGCGCGCCCCGGGCCCAGCCCCAGCCGTCGTTGTGGATGTCGACGTTGAACGCCGCCTGGCGGCTGCGGAAGCGGCCCCCGCGCAGGTCGCTGATGCCGCCCGTGCAGTTCGTGCCGCGGAAGGTGCCGGCCACTTCCGGCAGCAGGCTCCACGCCAGCAGGTAGGCGTGGTCCATGAAGTTCCGCCCCATGAGGCCGCTCGAACCGCGCAGGCCGGAGGCCAGCATCAGCCGGGGGTTCTCCACCGCGTTGGCGGCCAGGACGAACAGCCGGCCGCGGGCCTTCATCGTGGTGTAGCCGGGGCTGTCGGGCCGGTCGTAGCGGCGGTACTCGATCTCGGTCACCCGGCGCGTGTGCTCGTCGACGTGCACCTTGTACGCCACCGCCTGGGCCACCAGATCGACCCGTCCGCTCTGGAGGGCCAGCGCGAGGGTCTTGCCGGCGTTGTACTTGGCCTGCACCGGGCAGAGGGGCACGCAGTTGTTGTTGCCCTGGCACCGCTCGCCGACCTCGACCTGGTACGCGCTCACCGCCCCCTGCGGCACGAAACCCTTCCCGCCGTCGTACGCCGGGTTCGGTATCCCGTTGCGGCCCTGCGGGAACGGGCGGACCCGCAGCTCCCGCCGCTCCCCGTCGAGTTCGACCGGCATCCCGTCGACGTCCTTGGCGACCATCCGGTCCAGGTAGGACAGGGGCAGCCCCTTCATGGGGAACACGTAGCCGTCGTCGAAGGTCATCCCGAGGTAGGCCTGGTCCTCCACGTCGGCGGAGACGCCGATCTCGCGCTCGGCCTCGTTGTAGTACGGAACGAGGTCCTCGTAGGTGAGCGGCCAGTCCGCCCCCTCG
The DNA here is from genome assembly GCF_040638805.1 of Streptomyces sp. NPDC005925. Taxonomy (NCBI): domain Bacteria; kingdom Bacillati; phylum Actinomycetota; class Actinomycetes; order Kitasatosporales; family Streptomycetaceae; genus Streptomyces; species Streptomyces sp. NPDC005925. The sequence continues at coordinate 69,254 of NZ_JBEXVL010000009.1, forward strand.
CCGTAGAGCGTCCGCATCCGGAAGTCCTCGGGCAGCATCCGCAGCGTCTTGCCCTCCCAGTGCATGGTGGTGCCGCCGAGGACCCGCGTGTAGGTGGTGTCGGTGGCCAGGGGCCCGCTCTGCACGATGTAGGCCGAGGCGTCGGGCTCACCCGGTGTGATGCGCCGTGCGTCGGTGCCGCGCGGCATCGGGGCGTTGGCGACGGCCGGGTAGGGGGCCTGGTTGTCCTTGCTGATGGCGGAGTAGAACCGGTCGAGGAGCTCCTCGTATCCCCTGAGGGTGAGGTCTTCGGCCGGGCCCGCTTCGAGCATCAGCACGCTCTTGCCGGCGCTGCTCAGCCGCGACGCGATGAGGGCGCCGGAGATGCCGCCGCCGACGATGACGGCGTCGTAGAGAACATCGGCCGCGGCGGCGGGGTCGGTGCGCCGCGCCGCTCCCTTGGGGAACTTCTCGTACGACATGGGGCAGTCACTCCTTTACTGCCGGGCGCGGACGGGACCCGCGTGGCATCCGGGGTCCGAGCCGGCCGGCCACGGTGACACTGCCCCGGCGCGGGCTCGCACGGCGGACAGGCGGGCGGCGTGGCGACTCCACTGCTCCCGGGGCCGGGGAGGACCGGACGCCCGCCCGCGCCCGGGGAGTGCGCAGGGGCCGGTCGGCCCGGGCGCGCGTGCCGGCGTGGGGGACTCGGACATCTGTGACCTCCGTTGTCTTCCGGGCGGATGGGGGACCCGGTCGGCGTCCTGCGTCACGCGGATGGGAGGGGTGAAAACCGAGTGCGTCCCCGTCCATGGGCTGCCGCCACGGGTACACAGAATTCGGGCGCGAGCGAGCCGGATGAACGGCCTGAAGGGCGCACATTGTTCAGGACGACTTCGGCGGTCGAGCCGCGATGTGACACCGCTGCTGGAAACGCCCGGCGCGCACTGCCGCGTCACCAACGATACGCGGCGACCGTCGAGATCGCAGAGTGAGCCGAGGGAGGCGTACCCCGGGGCGGCCTCCCACAGGTGACGTCGGAAAAGGGGGAGCGGGCCGGCGGGTGGAAAGCCGGCGATCACCGGAGAGCGCAAACCTCGTGGACGACCGGCGGCGCCCCCGTGAAAGCCCATGGCGCGGGACTCCGGCTCCGCCGGACCGGCGGCCGTGTTGCGGTCTTCCCCGCCGGTGCTTTTATGGAAGGACGGCACACGTGACAGCGGAGATGCGCGACGCCGATGCCTCCGACGACGCGGGGCGCGATATCGCGCCGTTGCCGTGCGCAGCCGGGAACGCAGAGGCGATGCGTGGCACCGACCTCACGGGTACAACTCGCTCAGCTCCGTTCGCGGTTGACTCTCGGCCTTCGTACGACGTCCCGCGGCAGCGTGCAGCGCGGAGGGAACGGACCTCATGTCCACCAAGGTCATCCGCCATCCGGAAGGCAAGGAACGGCCACACAGCGCCCCCTGGTACACGTTGTATCCGAGACGGTGGTGGTCCAGGATCTCAGCGCGAACGGGCAGGAGGTGGCGCAGGTTCAGGACGGAGAGGGAGGCGCACCGGAGCATCGTCCCCAATCGCAACTGGCGCCCCTCGAGGTTCTCCCTCGGTCCGCTGCTGCGTGCGTACGCCTTCCTCGGGACGGTCCTGCTTTTCGTTTGGGTGGGACTGTCCGTCTATGATTTCTACGTCCTGAAGGAGGACGATCATTCACGGCTCCATAAAGTGCTAGGTTCCCTGTGGTTCGACGCCGTCAATCACATCCTGGGTCCTGTTCTGACGGGCTCTCTGCTCCTCGCGTTCTTCCTTCTCTACTGGTACCACCAGACGAAGAAACCGCTCGTGGACAAGGCGCGCAGCAATCCGCATGAGCTGATCCCGACAGCCGGAACCCTCGTCAACCGCATCGTCGGGCGCCGCGAACTGTCCCAGGTAATGGCTCAGACACTCCGTAACCGGAAAACCCGTAAACCCTATCTGCTCGTCGGCGGCATGGGCGTCGGCAAGACAGCCGTTCTGGTGGAACTGACGCGGATACTGGCACAGCAGGCGGCCGTTCCCGTGCCGATCAGTCTGCGCGACACGAACGGCGACGGGACGCTCGACTTCGAGGAGATGGCACGGCGCCGCTTCGCGGAACAAGCGGACCAGGGTGTGCTCGCCGGCAGCAACATCGACAAGACGTGGCGGCAGCTGAGACTCGACGACAAGGCCGTCGTCATCGCCGACGGCCTGGAAGAGGCCCTCCTCGACGAGAAGTACAAGGAGGACCGCGACAACATCATCCGGCGGGCCATAGACCGGGCCGACCGCCAGAAGCTGCCCCTGGTCATCGCCTCGCGCCCGCACGCACCGCTGGAGGGTACCCGGGCCGCGATCGCCAACCTGGAACCGCTGAGCGAGGAAGCGGCTCTGGAGTACCTGATACGGGAGTCCGGTGAGCGGGACGAGCGCCGACTCGACTGGGTGGTGGAGACCGCCCAGGTCACGGACTCGCCGATCTACCTGAGGATCGCCCGTCTGCTGCGGCAGCGCGGGCTGCTGGAGCACCTGACCCTCCGTGAGGAGGGCGGCCGCCTCGACACGCGCAGCAACGACTGCTCCACCCTCAGGCTGGGCCTCCTGAACACCTACCGTCAGGCCATCGAGGACGGCCACATATTCGACAAGCTGGTGATGGACCGCGAGGAACGCCGGGAGACCATCTGGGTCGTGTCGGCACTGGCCTGCCTCGGACTGTTGCAGGACAGCATCGAGGTGACGTTCGACGATTTCGTCAGCGCGCACGTGGACGACCTTTTTGACCGCAGGCACTCCCAGGACACGTCCAAGGAATCACCGGGAACTGCCCAAAAGCATGGAATCCTGCTCGCCGCCTCCCCGACGCAACGCGACGCGATATGGGGCGTACTGGGCCGGAAGTTCGGCAACTCGGCACCCTGGCTCAACGCCCTCGATTACCCCAACGAGTGTCGTACCGAGTTGGCGAGATACGTCGCCAACGCCCAGCTCCTCGGGCTGGTGTACGGCTGCGAGAACAGGGTCCGGTTCCCGCACAGCATTCTTCAGGCATATCTGGGTTACCGCCTGCTGAGTGAGGTGGAGGACGACAGGATCGACGCGGTCGTCGAACCGGCGCTGCACAGCCCGGGTCCGTCCCGGGAACTGCTCATCGCGCTGATGCTGCTCTCACGTGACCGGGCGGCTCCCGTCACCGCGCGGTCGGCCACCGTGCCGCACGCGATGCCGCGCGCCCAGAACGGTCAGGGAACGCCGCCGAGACTGTCCGGGCTGCTCAGCGATGCCGCGGCGAAACGGCACGACGCGAAGTACTTCGACCTGTACGCCGCGGCCCTGGAAATGGACTGCGTCGATCCGGCATCCATACAGGACACGCTGGCCCGGGACCTCGACGACCATTGGGCGAACCTCGACATCAGAGGCGATCAGCGCACCATCGAGGACGCGAAGCTGAGACTGGTGCGCAGCTTCGGGGCCGCTCTGCGTGAACGGGGCCGTCGCAGCATGAGAGGTGAGCCGCTCGCGGGTCAGGAGCCTGTGCAGCCCTCTCTTCCTTACAAACGTCTCTTTCAGATCGCTACGCATGAGCCCTCTTATCCTGTCCGAATCGCGATCGGCCATCAGATAGCGGCCGGTGGCGATGCGGCCTTCCAGGAGCTGCGCACGGAATTCCCCCTCGGAACCGATCCCATCTCCCAGTACCTGGAAAAGATCCGCGAGGCCAAGCAGAAGCTGGACCACGACTACACCGCTTGGCTCGAGGAGGAGAACGCGAACCCCGCCGCCGATCCCGAGGCGGCGGAAGAGAGCCGGCGGAAGCATGACCGGATCGTGAAGGAGTACGAGCAGAGCCGCACCACGTGGTGGCGCCACTTCTCCCTTCGGGCCTGGCTCGTCCCCATGGTCGTCGGGTCCGTCTCCGAAAAATACCGTGACGAGGCCAAGGAACGGCTGAGTCTCTGGCTGCGCAACCTGACCGCCCCACCCGACCGGCAGAGCCCGCTCATGCCGCTGTCTCTGGAGAACGCTCTGGCCCAGGGCTTCAAGAACGCGGCGAACCGCCGGAAACGGCACCCGGACGCCTACGAAGAGACCCGGGCCCACCTGGTGAAGCAGGCGGAGAAGATGCTCACGTGCAGTCGCTACTGGTACGCCCAGCTGAGTCTGCTCCATGCGCTGTGCCTGTGGGAGCTTCCCGACACCGTGGGACGCGCCACCGGGTCCGGCGAGGCGAACGGGCACCGCCGCCGTCCCGCACCACCGGCCGCCGCCCCGCCGACGGACGACGACGTGACATCCAACGGTCCGATGGAGCCCGTGCGGGCGGTCACCCGATGGCTCACGATGGCGGGCAGCTCACACGAGACCCCGGCTCCCCACGGCGCCGCGTACGAACGCCATGCCGGCACGGTCCTCCACCCGTTCGTCGCCGAAGCCGGCGACCTGGTGACCCTGGCCCTGGAGACAGGACACCCCGAACGGTTCCTCTGGATCGACGAGAACGGAGCCACCGACAACGTCGGTTCCCTCCCGGCCGATCCGGACCGCTACCGCAAGCACAACCTGTGGATCGCCCCGTCTGTCGGCTGGAGCATCCTGCACCCGCGCGCGCAACGCCTCCTCGCCGACGTACTCATCCTGCACAACCTCACCGAGGGCAAAGGGAGCCCCGACGACGTCGAGGAACGTCTGAACCTCGCGAACAAGGACACCCTCCCGGACTGTCTCACCCGCGACCGCAGCCGGCTCCACCCCGAACGCAGTGTCGGCAGCTCCGAACGGGACGACTCCCGCACCACCTGCCTGCCCCCGTGCGAGTTCCGCCTGTGCCCCTATCCTCCCCAGGCCGGCAAGGCACAGACGGAAATGGCGGAGCTGTTCTGCCGGCAGCAGCAGGCGCTCCTGCACAGCCGCTTCCGTTGGCACCTGCCCGCCGTCAGCCGGCACACCGTGCCCTGGGTGAGCATCCCCGTCAGGGAGCTGCACGACTTCTGGGAGAAGATGGCCAACCGGAACCGCAAGACCGACGACGAGGACGACCACCGGCTCTGACCGGGAGACCCGTCCCCGGCCATCTCGGGCCTCAGGGCTCCCGGCCTTCAACTGACCTGTGGAGCCACCCCCGGGAGCCGGCGCCGAAGCAGATCCGGGCCCGGCCACGGCCGCCATACGGACCACGACACCCAAGACGCGCAGCCGGGCGGAACGGCCCCGGGTGCGGCCTCCTCCGGCGGCGATCAGACTGATGACCATGTCCACGTTGCCGCCGCCACCGCCGCACGCCGACCCGGCGCCCCTGCGCTCGCCCGCGTCCACGTTCGTGGAGAAGGCGGCGGTCATCGCGGCACCGGGGACCATCACCTTCGCTCTGCTCTACTACTTCGGCAGCCTCTACAACAAGGCGTACTACTCCGCACTCGGCGTCCCGGTGGAGGACCTGGAGCTCTCCATCCAGGGCATCGTGGCAAACAGTACGAACGCGGTCTTCCTCCCCCTGTGTGCGCTGCTGGCCGGTGGGCTGATCCTGCTGCTGACGGTGGGATGGCTGGGACGAAGACTGTCCCGCCCGGAGAACGCGGCCCGCCGCCGCTCGGCCATCACCTGGCTGCTCACCGTCGGCGTGGTCATGATGCTCCTCGGCCTGCCGGTGTACTTCTCGAACCTGGTCGGCCTCTTTCCAGCAGGCTGGCCACGCCGGTTCCTGCCGGCCCTGATGGTGGCGGCGGGGTCCACGCTCGCGGTCTTCGGCGTCCACCTGCGCCTCAGCGCGGGCACGGGCGTCCGCCTCCGGCAGGCCTCCCCCTCCGACCGCACATGGCTCGGGGTCGGCACGCTGCTCCTCGGACTGCTGACACTGAGCCTGTTCTACGACATGGCGCTGTACGTGACGGGCCTCGGCCGAGGCGATGCGCAGCTGCATGCGATGGGGGGCTACAGGGGCACCCCGTGGGTGGTGGTCCACGCGTACGTGCCGCTCCGCCACCACGCGAGGAGTATCGAGTTCACGGACTACGGCGGCGAAAGCGCGCCGTACCGGTACGAGTACCGGGGTTTCCGCCTCCTCGCGAAGTCGCCGACCCGCTTCTACCTCGTCTCGTACGACTCGAGGTGGCTCGACCGCAGCGTGGTCGTACTGCCCGACGACGGGGTCGCCTGGCTGGAGATCCGCGGTGCCTGACAGGGCCTGTCCTCAGGGGAGGTCGGACACCTCCGGAGAGGGAATGTCCGAAGGCACCTCCGGTGTGGTCTCCTCGGTCTCGGGCACGTCCGGTGTGGATTCCCCGGTGTCGGGCCCGTCCGATGTCTGCGCCGAAGAGCTCGTCCAGGTGGGTGGCGTCGAGGCAGACGTCGAATCAGACGGCTCGGCCGCTTCGCCGTAGATGGGGGCGGTGACCGTGCGGCCGTCGGCCATCGTGGCGGTCAGCTGCCCGGTGTACGACCCCGGGCGCTTGGGCGTGTACTGGAAGGTCTCGGTGCAGCCCCCCGACCCCGCCTCGCCCACGCACCGACCGTCGGAAGGAACGGTCTCCCCCTCGATCTCGATGGCGATCCTCTGGATTGTCTGGCCCGCCTTCTCACGCGGGATCTCCACGCTCCCGGTGGCCGTCTCGCCCACCTTCGTCCTCGGCAGCGTGATCGCTGACGCGGAGGGCTCCTCGGTCTTGCTGCCGGGGAAGATCTCGCCGTGCCCGTCCTTCGTGCCGGACGTCGACTCGTCGGTGCCGGGTGTCGATTCGTTCCCGTCGGCCCTCGTGGTCCCGGCACTCTCGGAAGGCTCCTGCCCGGTGATCCCGCCGCCCCCGCACGCCGCCGTCACCAGCAGAGCGGACAGCGCTGCCGCCGCCGCAAGCCCCCGGACCGTCGCTGACGTCATGGCGTCCGCACCTCCGCTTCCGCTCGGCTGAGTTCAGCCCAAGCTCGCACGGGGGCGGCCGGGAATGACGCCGACAGAGCCCGCGGGCGCCGGCCAACCACTCGAACGACGGATTCAAACAACGCCGAGACCGGTTACTCCGCGGCCTGGCCACCCACCGGCCACGGCCCCCGGCGACCATCCGCGACGGACGCCGCACCTCGCCATCGATCGCCCCAGTTGCAGCAGGTCAGCCTTGGTGATGTCCTGAATAGAGGTCTCGATACCTTTCCTGATGCAGGGATTGCGTCCTCGCACGGGAATTGACCGGTGGGGCTGCTATCGCCATTGCCGTGCGCCCGCGTGCTGCGGTGCGGGCCGCTGTGGTACGGACTGCCTCAACTGGTCATTTCGGCCGAGGGGCCTGAGCCATAGGAGTGCTCGTGTCAGGTGTCGTCGGACATCGAAGCAACGCAATCGTCGAGCTCATGCGGATGCCCGCGGAAGAACATGACGAAACCTGGCTGAAGGAGGCGCTGCAGCAGGCCGTCATGCTGGAACTCGCGACGATCCCACCCTATTCATGCGGCCTGTGGTCCATCCAGGAAGTGGACCAGGGATCTGACGTCTCCGAGACGATTCTAGAAATCATCTTCGATGAAATGTCACACATGGGCCTCGCCTGCAACATGCTCACGACCATCGGCGGGTTTCCGCGCATCGCCAACAGCGAAGTCGTACCGAAGTACCCAGGTCCGCTTCCCGGTGGTGTTCAGCCGGAGCTGTCGGTTTCTCTCAGAGGCCTGAGCAAACAGGCGCTCGACATGTACTCCCGCATCGAGAGGCCCGACGCCCCGGTCGTCGAAGTGCGGGAGACGCACACGTCCATCGGCGCCTTCTACACGGCGATCCGCGAGGCTTTCCGTTCCCGGCCGGAGTTGATCAAGGGTACTCGGCAGGTGACCAGAAACATGTCCGCGTCCCACGGCCAGGGAAACGACGTCGTCGCACTCAGATCGCTCGATGATGTGGAGCATGCCCTGCAGATCATCAAGGAGCAGGGTGAGGGCACCACGGTCTCGCCGGAGAACCCGTTCCCCGGCGAGACCGGCGAGCTGGCCCATTTCTACTCCTTCCGGGAAATCTTTCACGGCCGCGAATTGATCCGCGTATCAGACAATCCGCCGCGGTTCGATTTCCAGGGAGCCGAGATTCCCATGCCCCTGACGTTCCCCATGGGGACGGTGCCGGCAGGCGGCTGGTCCAAAGGCGGTGTGCCCGTCTCCGAAGGCGTGCAACACGACCTCGACACATTCAACCGTCACTACAGCTCACTGCTCCGGTTCCTGGAACACGCCTGGCATGCGGAGCAGTCCGCCACGGCGACACAGATGCTGAGTCAGGCGGTCGGGCAGATGCGCCGCCTGCAGGAACCCGCCCAGGCATTGATGTCGACACCGCTGCCGGACGAGAGCGGCACAACGTACGGCCCGGAGTTCCTGTACGTCGACGAGGACCCGTAACCCTCCCTCGCGGTCCCCCCGGTTGCGTCGCCCTGCGTCACCGCGCCGCCCCGGCACAGCCGCCCGGCCCTCTGCAACCCGAAGCAGACGAAGCCCGCGCTCACCACAGCCTGCCGAGGCAGTACACCTACCTCGTGCTCCCGCGGCAGAGCGGCATTCGCCCGATAGAGCTGCGCTCCGGCGCGTGATCCCGAAGACCCGCAGCGACGGACGACCCCGTAGAGACGACAAGGACGAGGACATAGCCGACGGCGGCGCCGCAACCTGATCACACGCCTCTAGCCCTCGAGCACACGCACGACAGAGGCCAGGTACTGATATCAGTACCTGGCCTCTGACCAGCGTCGGGGTGGCGGGATTTGAACCCACGACCTCTTCGTCCCGAAGCAACTTGGGTGGGGGCGCTGCCTTGGGTTGGCGGAGCTCTCACCTGTGCTGATGGTCCGCAGAAGTTCGCGCCCGTCCGCCGTTGTACGCCGGCGTTGTCACGCAGTTAGACACGCAGGTGGTGTTCTGTGTGGCTCGCAAATCACTTCTTGCGATGCCTGCCCGCACCCTTCTTCAGTTTAGCTTGGCCACGCTTCGTCCAGTCACCTGATGGAGGTACAAGTAGCAAGGGCCGTGCCCTTTAGCGTCCATAACCCATATAGAAGCCTATTGGATCGCCCTTACAGCCAAGTTCTCTCAAAGTTCGCCGTCACAATTTTGCTAGTCGCTTCAAAAGCGTTCGATATTGAGTGATAAATTCATCTGGTTCGCGAGGATCGCTTCCATAGAAATAGGCGGAGTCGACACCGTGTTCGTCGTCTAGTTGGAGCTCTTTACGTAGGTGCTTCAGGAGGGTTGCGTCTACTTCGTGGCCGTCGCTGCGGTACCCGACTGTGGCGCCGTAGGTTCTCACTTTTGAAAGACCGAACAAGCCTTTTGCTTGAACCGTACGCTGTACCTTGATCCTGTTCCCAGGCATTGGAGAGCCGATTTGACAGTCAAATCGTGAAAGGATTCGACGGAGCTCGCGCCATTTCAGCAGGCGGTCTCCATGCTGTATTTGCCGACTATTTTTCAGGATCCATCGAGCAATTTCTTGAACTTCTCGATCGGCGACCGAACTCCAGCCAGTTGGCACGAGACGGTGTTGAGCTACCTTCAAAACCAACTTGAAGAGGTCGCTCTCTGTGCAAGTGAGAAGCACATTATTCCGATCCAGGAAGGCCAGGGCTGAGACGAGAGCGGTACGCTTGTTTCCATTATGGAACGGGTGGTTGTGGATAATCGAGTGCAGCAATGCCGCACCAGCCAGTTCGACGGTCGAGTATTTACGCTCACCACCCAGAGAGGTGCCAGGGCGAAACGCAGCAGATTCCAGAAGGTTATTGTCTCGCACGCCGGGCGGATCAATTGGATCCTTAGAAACTCTGAAATCCTCCACAAGAGCGTCGTGGATGCTGCGAATGTCTCCAGACGAGAGCAAATCGGCCTCGCGTTCTCGACCGACGATCTGCCAGATAAATTCTGGTTCGTCTGGCTGCCTGCTTGATGTAGGAATAGGAGAAGTGAGGACCGGTGAGAAAACCCCCGATCTTCTTAGCTTTTTGAGGGCACCTTTAGGTAGCATGCGTGCATCTGGAGATACGGAAATTCCATATGTCAGTAGACGCTCCCGCGCTTCTTGCTCTGTCACCTCCCAAGCCTGTACCCAGTAGGCTAGACACTGCAATCTCTTAGCTGTGACTACCCCTAGTGTTGAGCAGACACCAGATATATCGCGCACAGGTATCGTGTCGTCAATGTCTTCTAGCGACTCATAACCCGCGTCCCACAGGGTTACAAGTGCGAGATCGTAGTCAAGGCCAGCTTCGTCGGCCAGTTCTCTAATGGTCTTCACCTTGGACAACAAAGACTCCTCATGTTTCGACCTTCAAGGTCATATTACGACTGAGCGGCCCTCTGTGTGAGGCTTGTAAAAATTGATCATTGGCATGCCTAATCAAGTTGGGCCTGGTGCGAGCCGAGCCGTGACGCCCAACCCTCCACGAATGAGAGCGAAATATGGCAAAAAGGTAGATTCAGCCTGAGTGTATGGACATTGCAGACGCTTGGGCCGCTGACCTGGGCCTTTGTCGTGAAGCGATGACGAGAATCGAATTCTCACTCTCAGCTTGGGGAGCTCGGCTCTTCTGCCGGAGGCTGCACTGCTGACCTAGTGCTGTGACCGCATAGGTTCGCCGGGTCGGTGGTCGTGGCGGTTGGATGGGCGGTGACGTCCCGTCCGACCGCTGGAGGTGTGGTGGCCGAGCCTGTCCGTGTGCGCAGACTGACTGACCAGGAGGGGCAGAAGCTGCAGCAGATCGTGCGCCGGGGCAGCACCAGCTCGGTGCGCTACCGGCGCGCGATGATGCTGCTGGCCTCGGCCGGCGGGAACCGGGTGCCGGTGATCGCGCAGCTGGTCCAGGCCGACGAGGACACCGTGCGCGATGTGATCCATCGGTTCAACGAGATCGGCCTGGCCTGTCTGGACCCTCGGTGGGCGGGAGGCCGTCCCCGCCTGCTCAGCCCTGACGAGGAAGACTTCGTCGTTCAGACGGCCACCACCCGTCCCACCAAACTCGGCCAGCCCTTCACTCGCTGGTCGTTGCGCAAGCTCGTCGCCTACCTGCGGAAAGCGCACGGCCGGATGATCCTCATCGGCCGCGAGGCGTTACGGTGCCTGCTCGCCCGCCGTGGCATCACCCTCCAGCGGACCAAAACATGGAAGGAATCGCCGGACCCCGACCGTGAGCCGAAGCTGGACCGGATCGAGGATGTCCTTGACCGCTTCCCCGACCGGGTCTTCGCCTTCGACGAGTTCGGCCCGCTCGGAATCAGACCCACCGCGGGCTCGGGCTGGGCCGCGCGCAAACGCCCCGACCGGCTGCCCGCCACTTACCACCGCACCCACGGAGTGCGCTACTTCCAAGGAACGCGCCCGCATCCGCAGCGAGAAAGGCATCCGCTGGGGCGGACGCCCCCTCGCCACCGCCGCCTGACCAACCCGGCGAACATACGCGGTCACAGCACTAGCGCAGAAGGGTGCCGGCGCCTGGACGGACCGCCGGTCGATTCCCCGTTGTTCCCCGCACACCTGGCACGCATCTGGCACGACCCCTTGGTCCCCGAACTGCTGAGACCCGGAAGTCCCGGCGCACGCTCGCCCTGCCGGCGCGCTGCGTCGAAGCGCTCTGGCGGCAGTTCGAAGATCAGGGCTGGGATCGGCTGGCCGCCGGCGACAAGTGGGAGGAACACGGGCTCGTGTTCTCCTCGGCCGTGGGCAAGCCGCTCGACGCGGCCAACGTCCGCCGCGCCTTCCGCCAGGCGCTCAAGGATTTCGACGGGATCGACGCCGACGAGTGGACGCCCCGGGAACTCCGGCACAGCTTCGTGTCCCTGCTCTCCGACCGAGGTGTCCCACTGGAGGAGATCTCCCGGCTCGTCGGGCACTCCGGGACCGCCGTGACCGAGGAGGTGTACCGGAAGCAGATCCGGCCCGTGATCCAGACCGGTGCCGTGGTCATGGACGGCATCTTCGGGGCCGTCCCGCGGCAGTCGTAGTCACGCAGCACGCACTCAGGAATCGATAGTCACGCAGTTGGACACGCAGCAACGTCAGAGGGCCCTTACCGATTCGGTAAGGGCCCTCTGACCTGCCATTTAGCTGTCGGGGTGGCGGGATTTGAACCCACGACCTCTTCGTCCCGAACGAAGCGCGCTGCCAAGCTGCGCTACACCCCGATGTCGCTGCTTGTCGCGGCGACGTCGTTTACTTTAGCCCACGGCTGGCTGTAGACGAAATCCGGTTTTGCCGGGGCGGGGGCCGGGCCGGAGGAACCAGGAGGGCCTCCGGCCCGGCGCCCCGCCGCCTACTCCCGCCCCACCAACGTCAGCAACGTCACCTCCGGCGGGCAGGCGAACCTCACTGGCGTGTACCTGTTCGTGCCGCAGCCCGCCGACACGTGGAGGTAGGACGTGTGACCCGCGGCCGTGTGCGTCGACAGGCCCTTCACGCGGTCCGTGTCGAGGTCGCAGTTGGTGACCAGCGCGCCGTAGAACGGGATGCACACCTGGCCGCCGTGGGTGTGGCCGGCAAGGATCAGCGGGTAGCCGTCCGCCGTGTACGCGTCGAGCACCCGCAGGTACGGCGCGTGCACCACGCCCATCGAGAAGTCCGCGTCGGGCGACGGTCCGCCCGCCACCTCCGCGTACCTGTCCCTCTTGATGTGGGGGTCGTCCAGGCCCGTGAGCTCGATCGACACGCCCTCGACCTTCAGGGTGCCCCGCGTGTTGGTGAGGTTCAGCCAGCCGGCGGAGTCGAGCCCGTCGCGGAGGTCCTCCCACGGGTTGTGGATCGCGGCGACGGCGGGCGCGTTGCCGTTCAGGCCGTGGCGGCCCTGGACCTTCTCCAGCAGGTAGCGGGCCGGGTTGCGCAGCTGGGGGCCGTAGTAGTCGTTCGAGCCGAAGACGTACGCGCCCGGGAACTCCATCAGGGGACCCAGCGCGTCCAGGACCTCGGGGATGCCCTCCGGGTCGGACAGGTTGTCGCCCGTGTTGATCACGAAGTCGGGGCGCAGGCCGGCCAGTGAGCGCAGCCAGCGCTGCTTCTTGCGCTGGCCGCCGACCATGTGGATGTCGGAGACCTGGAGTACGCGCAGGGGGCGCATCCCTGGTGGCAGAGCCGGGATCGTCACCCTTCGCAGGCGGAAGGAGCGGGCTTCGAAACCCGCCGCGTACACCAGACCGGCGGCGCCGACGGCCGCAAGGGACAGAGGTACTCCGTATCGCGCGCGCATACGTCCATCGTGTCAGACCCCGCCAACTGCCGTGTTCCGCAGTCCGTCCGGGCGGCCCGGCGGGTGCCCCGGCAGTCACGGCGGTCACAGCAGCCGGGCGGCGTGACAGCGCCCCCTGTCGTCAGTGGGCGGGCACCTCGGGTAAATCACCGGGCGGCGGCGCCGGGGCACCTGCGACAATCGGCCCCATGACCACGCTCAAGTCGAAGCTGCAGGATGACCTCAACGCCGCGATCAAGGAGCGCGACGAGCTCCGCTCCTCGACGCTCCGGCTGACGCTCGCCGCGATCACCAAGGAGGAGGTCGCGGGGACGCAGAAGCGCGAGCTCTCCGACGACGAGATCCAGAAGGTGATCGCCCGCGAGGCGAAGAAGCGGCGGGAGGCCGCCGAGGCGTTCGCGCAGGGCGGCCGTCCCGAGCAGGCCGAGCGGGAGAAGGCGGAGGGCGTGGTGCTCGCCACGTACCTGCCGAAGCAGCTGTCGGACGAGGAGCTGAACGTGATCGTCGCGCAGGCCGTCGAGGAGGCGAAGGCGGCCGGTGCCGAGGGCCCGCGAGCCATGGGTGCCGTCATGAAGATCGTGAACCCGAAGGTGGTCGGCCTGGCCGAGGGCGGTCGCGTCGCCGCCGCCGTCAAGAAGCTCCTCGCCGGCTGAGCCGCCCGGCCCCGCCGCGGCCGAGGTCGCACGGCAGACGACGGCGACGGCCCCTTTCCCGTACTCATCGGTACGAGGAACGGGGCCGTCGTTGTTCGCTGCCGGACTACCGGCTGAGTCCCGCGGGCGTCAGCGCCGTCCCCCGTTCCCGTTTCCGTTCCCCCCGTTGCCCTGTCCCTGGATCCAGCCCTCGGGGATGGAGAAGGTGGGGGTCGGGACGGTGCCGCCGTTTCCGCCGCCGTTGGTCAGGCCGCCGATGAAACCGCCGTCGCCCTTGTCATCGCCGTCGCTCCGGCCGCCGCCCTTGTCCTTGTCCTCGTCCTTCTCCGGGTCGGGGATGTGGATGATGTTGAAGTTGGGGGCGGGCTTGCCGTCGAGCGCGCCGGACATCATGTCGCGCCAGATCGGGCCGGGGACCTCGCCGCCGTACACCTTGGGGTGCCAGCGGCCGCCGATGGAGATGTCGACCATCCGCCGCTTGTGGGTGGGGTCGCCGACCCACACCGCGCCGGCCATGTTCGGCGTGTAGCCGACGAACCAGGCCGCGTAGCGGAAGTCGGTCGTACCGGTCTTGCCCGCGCTCTGGCGGCTGCCGAGGCCCGCCTGCGTGCCGGTGCCGTCCTCGACGACGCCCTTCAGCAGTGTGTTGATCGTGTCGGCGGTCTGCTCGGACATCGCGCGCGAGCAGGTCGACTTCGGGACCTCGAGCGACTGCGTCTTCTCACCGACGCGCCGGCTGATCGACTTGATGGCGATGGGCGTGCAGTGCATGCCGCGCGCGGCGAAGGTGGCGTAGCCGTTCGCCATGGTCAGCGGGGACATTTCCTGCGTACCGAGGGCGATGGAGGGGGCCTGCGCGAGCTTGCCTCCGTCGGCCCGCTGGACCCCCATCTTGGCGGCCATCTCCGTCACGGGGCAGATGCCGATGTCGCTGATCAGCTGTACGTAGTAGGTGTTGACCGACTTCGCGGTCGCCTCCTTCATGGCGTACGGGCCGACCTCGTCCTCGTTCTCGTTGGTGAGCTTGACGCCCTGCTCGTTCCAGGTCTTGCCGTCGCAGGCCCGGACCGGGTTCGGGTACTCCATCTCGTACGGCGACGAGTAGGACTTCGTCGGGGCCATGCCGCCCTCTATGGCGGCGGCGGCCACGATCGGCTTGAACGTCGAACCGGGCTGGTAGCCCGCGCCGCCGCCCATGCTCTGGTCGACGGAGAGGTTGATCTGCGTCTCGTTCTTGCGGAAGCCGTACGGACGGGACTGGCCCATGGCGAGGATGTTGCCGGTGCCGGGCTCGACGATGGTGGCGGCGGTCGCCACCTCGTCGCTCTTGTTGACGTGCTCCCGGACCGAGTCACCCACGGCCTGCTGGGCCTGCGGGTCCAGGGTCGTGCGGATCGTCAGGCCGCCCTGGTTCCAGATTTTGGCGCGGTCCTTCTTGGTACGGCCGAAGACCGGGTCGTTCAGGAAGACCTCGCGCACGTAGTCGCAGAAGAACCCGGCGCCCGAGACGGCCGTGATGCAGCCGTTCTTGGGCTTGCTGACCTTCAGCCCGAGCGGGGCCTTCTTCGCCTTCTCGGCCTCCGCCCGGGAGATGTCGCCGACCTCGGCCATCCGCCGCAGGACGATGTTGCGCCGCTTGGTGGCCTCTGTCTCGTCGTTCACCGGGTCGTACCGGCTGGGCGACTGGACGATGCCGGCGAGGAGCGCGGCCTCCGGGATGGTCAGGTCCTTGGCGGACTTGGAGAAGTAGCGGCGGGCGGCGGCCTCGACGCCGTAGGCCTGCTGGCCGAAGAACGTGATGTTCAGGTAGTTCTCGAGGATCTTCTTCTTGCCGAGCTCCTCCTCGACCTGGATCGCGTACTTCAGCTCCTGGATCTTCCGGCCGATGGTCTGCTGCGTGGCCTGCGCGACCTTCGTCGGGTCGTCGCCGGCCTCCTCGACGAAGACGTTCTTCACGTACTGCTGCGTGAGGGTGGACGCGCCCTCGGCGACACCGCCGCTCTGCGCGTTCCTGTTCAGCGCGCGCAGCACGCCCTTCAGGTCGATCGCGCCGTGCTGGTAGAAGCGCGAGTCCTCGATCGCGATGATCGCCTTCTGCATGTACGGCGAGATGTCCTTGAGGTCGACCACCGTACGGTCGCGTGAGTACACCGTGGCGATCTGGCCGCCCTGGGCGTCCAGGATCGTGGTGCGCTGGCTCAGCGGAGGAGTCTTCATATTGACGGGGAGCTCGTCGAAGCTCTCCACCGTCCCCTTGGCGGCCAGCCCCAGCGCGCCGACGGCGGGCAGTGCGAGACCGGCCATGACGGCTCCCGCGAGCACACTGACTCCGAGGAACTTGGCGGCCTGCTGCGTTGGTGACAGACCACCGCCCGAGCGCTTCTTTGGCATGAGGGCAGCCTAATCCGTACTTGTGTCCGTTCCGAGGGTGCCCGGTCCGTCGCGTGTGGGCCGGCCTCGGCCCGTGTACGACCTGGGCTTCGGTCCGCGTGGGGCGCGGCGGCGCGTGACGGCGCGGCAGAGTCGGGACGGACGTTGCCATTCGCCGGACACACGTATAGGCGTTGGCCTAAGCTGCTTTCAACTGTCACAGCTGTGCGGCCACGTAATCAATACGTACCGCGACCCCGGATCGTTCCGGATTCCCCGGACTTTCTCGGCCGGATGTGCTGAGGCCGTGTCCGAATTGGCCTTATGTGTTGCCGGATGTCCGCTGTGGCGTAACTGAACCATCCCGATGTGCCGGGATGGTCGCGCATGTCGCCAGGTCACTCCCCCGGGTGATCTGCCGCTGACCCATAGTCCGTTCGGGCCATGCAAGATTGGGCCCGACGGGGGTGTTGCGCTGTGCCTACCTTCCGTAACGTCCTCAACTGGCGGCGGTGCATATGCCGCTGCCGCCGTGGGGGAGCCTCGATTCGGGAGAGGACGGCGCCGGTATGGGCTGGGTAACCGACTGGAGTGCGCAGGCGGCCTGCCGCACTACCGATCCGGATGAACTGTTCGTTCAAGGAGCAGCGCAGAACAGGGCCAAGGCGGTGTGCACCGGATGCCCGGTGCGGACGGAGTGCCTGGCCGATGCGCTGGACAACCGCGTCGAATTCGGCGTGTGGGGAGGAATGACGGAGCGGGAGCGCCGCGCACTGCTGCGCAGGCGGCCGACCGTGACCTCTTGGCGCAGATTGCTGGAGACGGCGCGTACGGAGTACGAGCGGGGGACGGGTGTCGTCCCTCTCGACGACGACGAGGTCTACGAGAACTACGCGGCGGTGGGGTGAGTACGTCCCCTGACCAGCACTTCTCGCGGAAGGCTCGGCAGGGGGCTTCGCACCTCCGGCCGGCGGCCACCGGTCGCCGCGCCACCGTCGGTCGCCACGCCGGGACCGGTCGCCGAGCCATCGTCGGTCGCCGAGTCACCACTCGGCGCCGAGCCACCACGGGGCGCTGAGCCTTCGGGCCTCCGTCCGCCCGGTTACGGCAGTTCGTGCCGGTGCGCCGCGAGACGGTGTCCGATGTCGCGCAGCCCCGTGAGGTCGTGCACGTCGCCGGGCAGCGCGGCCACCTCGACGACCGCCACCTCGGGATGCAGCGAGGCGAAGCGGTCACGGGTGCGCTGCTCGCGCGCGAGCAACTGCATACGGTCGGCATGCAGCCGCAGCAGACGTGCGGTGAGCCGATCGGCGTACTCCTGGCCCGGGGCGGATTCCGTGGGGGGACCTGAGTCGGTGATCTCTTCGGCGGCGGGGGAGCCATCCTCGGGAGCCGGGTCCACTGCTGGTGTCACGGGCGCGGGAAAGTCTGAACGGTCGTGCGCTTCGGGGGAGTTACGAAGTCCTTCTTTCCCGCCGTCCTGATCCACAATGCCGCGCTCTTCAAGATTTTCCGCGGCGGCGAGCGCCCGCTCCGCCGACAGTCGGCCGGCGCCGCTGCCGTGCACCCGGTTGAGCACCAGACCGGCCAGTGGCATGTCCTCCGCGGACAGCCGCTCCACGAAGTACGCGGCCTCGCGCAGCGCGTCCCGCTCCGGAGCCGCGACCACCAGGAATGCCGTACCGGGCGCCTGGAGCAGCTTGTACGTCGCGTCCGCACGCGTGCGGAAACCGCCGAACGTGGAGTCCATCGCGGCGATGAACGTCTGGACGTCCTTCAGCAGTTGTCCGCCCAGCACCTTGCCGAGGGCGCCCGTCATCATCGACATCCCGACGTTCAGGAACTTCATCCCCGCCCGGCCGCCGACCTTCGCCGGGGCCAGCAGCAGGCGGATCAGCTTGCCGTCCAGGAACGAGCCGAGCCGCTTGGGCGCGTCCAGGAAGTCCAGCGCGGAGCGGGAAGGCGGCGTGTCGACGACGATGAGGTCCCACTCGTCCTTCGCGCGCAGCTGGCCCAGCTTCTCCATCGCCATGTACTCCTGCGTGCCCGCGAAGCCGGCCGAGAGCGACTGGTAGAAGGGGTTGCCCAGGATCGAGGCGGCCCTGTCCCGGTCCGCGTGCGCCTCGACGATCTCGTCGAAGGTGCGCTTCATGTCGAGCATCATCGCGTGCAGCTCGCCGTCGCCCTCGACGCCCTTCACGCGGCGCGGGGTGTTGTCCAGCGAGTCGATGCCCATCGACTGGGCGAGCCTGCGGGCCGGATCGATGGTCAGGACGACGACCTTGCGGCCCCGCTCCGCCGCCCGCAGCCCGAGCGCCGCCGCCGTGGTCGTCTTGCCGACGCCGCCCGAGCCGCAGCACACGACGATGCGCGTGGCCGGGTCGTCCAGCAGCGGGTCGATGTCGAGCACGCGCGCCGGGGAGAGTGGCCCGGCGGACGGCGGCCGGGTGGCGGAGGGCGGACGGGCGGTGGAGTCGTGCGCGTGGTCCGGGTCCGGACTCATGACATCCCTTGCTTCCGACGTCTGGTGGGCCGCAGGGGGCGCGGGCCTCATGACAGGTCCTGCGCGCGCAACTCGGCGGCCAGCTCGTACAGCCCCGCCAGGTCCATGCCCTCCGCCCGCAGTGGCAGCTCGTGCCGGGGCAGGCCGAGGTCGGCGAGTGCCTCGCGCTGCTCCTGCTCCAGCGTGTACCGCTCGGCGTACTCCGCGGCCTGCTCCAGCAGCGGGTCCACCAGCCGCTCCGCGTGCCCGCCGCGCCGCGCCCCGCCGAGCCCGGCGGCCGACAGTGATCTGGCGAGGGAAGAACGCGGCACGGTCCGTACGAGTTCCAGGGCGGTTGCGTCCAACACCGCCGGGCGCACCATGTTCACGATGACCCGGCCCAACGGCAGTCCTGCCCCGCGCAGCTCGGCGATGCCGTCCGCGGTCTCCTGGACCGGCATCTCCTCCAGCAGCGTCACCAGGTGTACGGCCGTCTCCGACGACTTCAGCACGCGCATCACGGCCTGCGCCTGGTTGTGTATGGGGCCGATCCTGGCGAGGCCGGCCACCTCGTCGTTGACGTTCAGGAAGCGTGTGACGCGGCCTGTCGGGGGCGCGTCCATGACGACGTGGTCGTAGACGAACCGGCCCGACTTGTCCTTGCGGCGCACCGCCTCGCAGGCCTTGCCGGTCAGCAGTACGTCCCGCACGCCCGGTGCGATGGTGGTGGCGAAGTCGATCGCGCCGATCTTCTTCAGGGCCCGGCCGGCGCCGCCCAGCTTGTAGAACATCTGCAGGTAGTCCAGCAGAGCCAGCTCCGGGTCGATGGCCAGGGCGTACACCTCCCCGCCGCCGGGTGCCACGGCGATCCTTCTCTCCTCGTAGGGCAGCGCCTCCGTCTCGAAGAGCTGTGCGATGCCCTGCCGGCCCTCGACCTCGACGAGGAGCGTCCGCTTCCCCGCCGTGGCCAGGGCCAGCGCGAGGGCTGCGGCGACCGTGGTCTTCCCGGTGCCGCCCTTGCCGCTGATGACCTGGAGCCTGCTCACGTATTCGAGACTAACCAGTCCGAGTCGGGACCACGCGGGAGGCTGTGGACAACGCGGCCGCGTGGGCGGTCGTGGGCTGTGGACAACGCCGTCGTGGCCGGCGGCGGGAGGGCTCGGATCAGCGGCTAGAGTCGGCCGCATGACCAAGTGGGAATACGCAACCGTGCCCTTGCTCGTCCACGCCACGAAGCAGATTCTGGACACCTGGGGCGAGGACGGCTGGGAGCTCGTCCAGGTCGTGCCCGGGCCGAACAACCCCGAGCAGCTCGTCGCCTATCTGAAGCGGGAGAAGCAGGCATGAGTGCCGTCGAGGCGCGCCTGGCCGAACTGGGCCTGACGCTTCCGGAAGTCGTTCCGCCGCTTGCCGCGTACCAGCCGGCCGTGCAGACCGGGCCGTACGTGTACACCGCCGGCCAGCTCCCCATGGTGCAGGGCAAGCTGCCCGTCACCGGGAAGGTCGGCGCGGAGGTCACCGCCGAGGAGGCCAAGGAACTGGCACGCACGTGTGCGCTGAACGCCCTGGCCGCCGTCAAGTCCGTCGCCGGTGACCTGGACCGCATCGCGCGCGTGGTGAAGGTCGTCGGCTTCGTCGCCTCCGCCTCCGACTTCACCGGCCAGCCCGGCGTCCTGAACGGCGCCAGCGAGCTCCTCGCCGAGGTCCTCGGCAACAGGGGCGTGCACGCCCGCAGCGCGGTGGGCGTGGCGGTCCTGCCGCTGGACGCTCCCGTCGAGGTCGAGATCCAGGTCGAGCTGACCCAGGCGTGACGGCACCGGGGGCCGGCCCGCGGTCGTCCGCGGCGGGTACGCCCCCGCAGGCACCCGGTCGCCCAGCCGCGGCGCCGGGTGCCCCCGTACCCGGCCCCTCTCGAACATCCGCGCGTCACCGGATAGCCTCCGGCCATGGCGAATGGGCAGTGGTACCCCCCGGAGTGGCCCGCCCGCATCCGCGCGCTCGCGGAGGGCACCCTCACCCCGGTGACCCCGAGACGCGCGGCCACCGTCATGCTCCTGAAGGACACCGGCACCGGTACGGCCGTGCACATGCTGCGCCGTCGTGCCTCCATGGCCTTCGCCGCCGGTGCGTACGCCTATCCGGGCGGCGGCGTCGACCCGCGTGACGACGACCACACCGTGCGCTGGGCGGGCCCCACGCGCGCATGGTGGGCCGGCCGCCTCGGCGTACCCGAGTCCGACGCCCAGGCGATCGTCTGCGCGGCCGTCCGGGAGATGTACGAGGAGGCGGGCGTCCTGCTCGCCGGGCCGACCCCCGACTCGGTCGTCGGTGACACCACGGGCGACGACTGGGAGGCGGACCGCGTCGCCCTGGTCGGCCGTGAGCTGTCCTTCGCCGAGTTCCTCGACCGCCGCGGCCTGGTCCTGCGCTCGGACCTGCTGGGCGCGTGGACCCGCTGGATCACCCCCGAGTTCGAGCCCCGCCGCTACGACACGTGGTTCTTCGTGGCCGCCCTCCCGGAGGGCCAGCGCACCCGCGACGTCTCCACGGAGGCCGACCGCACGGTGTGGATCGCCCCGGGCGAGGCCGCCGCGTCGTACGACAGGGGCGAGCTGCTGATGATGCCGCCGACCATCGCGACGCTGCGTCAGCTGGTGCCGTACGGCACGGCCGCCGGGGCGCTGGCCGCCGCACCCGGCCGGGATCTGACGCCCGTGCTGGCCGAGGCCCGGCTGGAGGACGGCGAGGTCGTGCTGTCCTGGCCGGGCCACGACGAGTTCACCAAGCACATCCCGGCCGGCGGAGCCCCCGAATGACGGCCGCGAACGCCCTGCCGGGCCAGCCGCGCGGCGGCGTCGAATCGGGCCCCGCCACCGCACGCGCGGTCAACGTCCTGGCGCCCAACGCCTCCGCGATGACCCTGGACGGCACGAACACCTGGCTGCTGTCGGAGCCGGACTCCGACCTCGCCGTCGTCGTCGACCCGGGGCCGCTGGACGAGGGGCACCTGCGGCACGTCGTCGGCGCGGCCGAGCGGGCCGGCAGGCGCGTCGCCCTGACCCTGCTGACGCACGGTCACCCCGACCACGCCGAGGGCGCCGCCCGGTTCGCCGAACTGACCGGCACGCGCGTGCGTGCCCTCGACCCGGCGCTGCGGCTCGGCGACGAGGGCCTCGCGGCCGGGGACGTCGTGACCGTCGGCGGACTGGAGCTGCGGGTGGTACCGACACCCGGGCACACGGCCGACTCGCTGTGCTTCCATCTCCCGGCCGACCGGGCCGTCCTCACGGGCGACACGATCCTCGGTCGCGGCACCACCATGGTGGCGCACCCCGACGGCCGCCTGGGCGACTACCTGGACTCGCTGCGCAGACTCAGGTCGCTCACGGTCGACGACGGCGTGCACACGGTCCTGCCGGGGCACGGGCCGGTCCTGGACGACGCCCAGGGCGCCGTGGAGTACTACCTGGCCCACCGGGCCAACCGGCTCGCCCAGGTCGAGACGGCCGTCGAGAACGGCCACCGCACGGCCCCCGAAGTCGTCGCCCAGGTGTACGCCGACGTCGACCGCTCCCTGTGGCCCGCGGCGGAGCTGTCCGTGCGGGCGCAGCTGGAGTACCTGCGCGAGCACGGGCTGATCTGAGGCAGGCACTCCGCCTTCGGCGGCGCCCGAGTGGCCCCCACGCGCGCGGATGCCCGCCTCCGGAGGGAGGCGGGCATCCGGGTCGTACGGCGCTGTGCGGCTCGCGTCAGCGCGAGCGCTTCGCGAGGCGCTCCACGTCCAGCAGGATCACGGCGCGTGCCTCCAGGCGGAGCCAGCCGCGCTGGGCGAAGTCGGCCAGCGCCTTGTTGACCGTCTCGCGGGACGCGCCGACCAGCTGGGCCAGCTCCTCCTGCGTGAGGTCGTGCACGACGTGGATGCCCTCCTCGGACTGCACCCCGAAGCGGCGCGACAGGTCCAGCAGGGCGCGGGCCACCCGGCCGGGGACGTCCGAGAAGACCAGGTCGGACATCGCGTCGTTGGTCTTGCGCAGTCGGCGGGCGACGGCGCGCAGCAGGGCCGTGGCCACCTCCGGGCGGACGTTCAGCCAGGGCTGGAGGTCGCCGTGGCCGAGGCCGAGCAGCTTGACCTCGGTCAGCGCGGTCGCCGTCGCCGTGCGCGGGCCCGGGTCGAACAGCGACAGCTCGCCGATCAGCTCGCTGGGGCCGACGACGGCCAGCATGTTCTCGCGGCCGTCCGGGGACGTGCGGTGCAGCTTGACCTTGCCCTCGGTGACGACGTAGAGCCGGTCACCGGGGTCGCCCTCGTGGAACAGGGAGTCGCCGCGCGCGAGTGTCACCTCACTCATGGAGGCGCGGAGGTCCGCGGCCTGCTCGTCGTCGAGCGCCGCGAAGAGCGGGTTGCGCCGCAGAACGTCGTCCACGAGTTCTCTCCTTGTCGACCTGCTCAGGGGATCTTGCTCCCCCGCGTACACAGGGGACCGTGCTCCCCATCTTGCCGGACCGTGCAAACAGTGTGATCTGTCACAAGGATGCCGCACTGGTGTGCCCGGGTAAGCGGCAGGGGTCCAATTGGGGGCTGATCTTCCGGGTCCGGGGCGGATGTCGGTGCCGGGGCTTAGGCTGGCCGGGTGTCCAAATAGCCGGTGAGCACAGGTCTAGGGGGCTGCCCGGGTGGGTGTACGTCGTGATTCCGCCGTGGGCGAACAGGGCCCTGATGGCGGTAGGGAAACGGCGAGAGCGACAGGAAAGACAGCGGTGGCGAAGTCGGCCGACAAGCGCGTTGCACCGGCCGGGAAGGCCGTTTCCGGGGAGCCCGGTGGGTCCGGTGACTCCGGTGCGGGGACCGCGCCCGGGCCGGCCCGGAAGGCGGGGTCCGGCAAGAAGGCCGCGGCCGAGCCCGTGAAGAAGGCCGCCGCCCTGAAGAAGGCCGTCGTCGCTCCCAAGAAGGCCACCGCCGCCGTCAAGGGTGCTCCGGCGGCGAAGCCCGTCGCCGCGAAGCCGCCGCGGAACGAGTCGCGTACGGCCCTGGTCCGCCGCGCCCGCCGCATCAACCGCGAGCTCGCCGAGGTCTTCCCGTACGCCCACCCCGAGCTGGACTTCGAGAACGCGTTCCAACTGGTGGTCGCCACGGTCCTGTCGGCCCAGACCACCGACCTCAGGGTCAACCAGACGACGCCCGCGCTGTTCGCGAAGTACCCGACCCCCGAGGACCTGGCCGCCGCCAATCCGGAGGAGGTCGAGGAGATCCTGCGGCCGTGCGGCTTCTTCCGGGCCAAGACGCGCTCCGTGACAGGCCTGTCCAAGGCGCTCGTCGAGGACTTCGGCGGCGAGGTCCCCGGCCGCCTCGAGGACCTCGTGAAGCTGCCCGGGGTGGGCCGGAAGACGGCGTTCGTGGTGTTGGGCAATGCCTTCGGGCGTCCCGGCATCACCGTGGACACGCACTTCCAGCGCCTCGTGCGCCGCTGGCAGTGGACGGAGGAGACCGACCCGGACAAGATCGAGGCCGCGGTCGGCGGGCTGTTCCCGAAGAGCGACTGGACCGACCTCTCGCACCACGTCATCTGGCACGGCCGGCGCATCTGCCACGCCCGCAAGCCCGCCTGCGGCGCCTGCCCGATCACCCCGCTCTGCCCGGCGTACGGCGAGGGCGAGACGGACCCGGAGAAGGCGACGAAGCTGTTGAAGTACGAGAAGGGCGGGCACCCGGGGCAGCGGCTGAAGCCGCCGCAGGCGTATCTGGACGCGGGCGGCCGGCCCGCCCCGCCGCTGGGGGCCCGATGAGGGCCGGCCAGGAACGATCCGCGGACCGCCGGGCGTTGGAGAGGACAGAACGAGGGGGGTGCCGATGACGCACGCGAGCAACACGCGGGGCGGCCCCGTGACACTGAGCAAGGAGGGCCTGCCGGACTGGCTGGCTCCGGTGGTGCGGGCCGTGGAGACGGTCCAGCCCGTGCAGCTGAGCCGCTTCCTGCCGCCCGAGGGGGGCGGCGGACGGCAGGCGGCCGTGCTGATCCTCTTCGGTGAGGGCGCGCGCGGCCCCGAGTTGCTGCTGATGGAGCGCGCCGGCTCGCTGCGCTCCCACGCGGGCCAGCCGTCGTTCCCCGGCGGCTCCCTCGACCCCGAGGACGGCGACCCGCAGGGCGACGGCCCGCTGCGGGCCGCGCTTCGCGAGGCCGAGGAGGAGACCGGGCTGGACCCGGCCGGCGTCCAGTTGTTCGGCGTCCTGCCCAGGCTCTACATCCCGGTGAGTGGTTTCGTCGTCACGTCGGTGCTGGGCTGGTGGCGCGAGCCGAGCCCGGTCGGCGCCGTCGATCCCAACGAGACGGCCAGGGTCTTCACGGTCCCCGTGGCCGACCTCACGGATCCGGCCAACCGGGCCACAGCCGTCCACCCGGGAGGGCACCAGGGCCCGGCCTTCCTGGTCGAATCGGCTCTCGTGTGGGGTTTCACGGCCGGAATCATCGACCGCCTGCTGCACTACGCGGGCTGGGAGCGGCCCTGGGACCGGGAGAAGCAGGTCCCGCTCGACTGGCGCTCGTGACAGGGTGGCGTTCGTGAACGTGCTGGACATCCTGTTGCTGGTCGCCGCCGTGTGGTTCGCGATCGTCGGCTATCGCCAGGGCTTCGTCGTCGGCATCCTGTCGGTGATCGGGTTCCTCGGCGGCGGCCTCGTCGCCGTCTACACACTCCCCGTCCTGTGGGACGTACTCACGGACAACGCGGAGGTCAGCACGAGCGCCGCCGTCGTCGCGGTGGTCGTCGTCATCGTGTGTGCCTCGGTCGGCCAGGCCCTGACGACCCATCTGGGCAACAAGCTGCGCCGGTACATCACCTGGTCCCCGGCCAGAGCGCTGGACGCGACCGGCGGCGCGCTGGTCAACGTCGTCGCGATGCTGCTGGTGGCCTGGCTGATCGGCTCCGCCCTGGCGGGCACGACCCTGCCGACGCTCGGCAAGGAGGTCCGCAACTCCAAGGTGCTGCTCGGTGTCTCACGGGCGCTGCCCGCGCAGGCCGACACCTGGTTCGCGGACTTCTCCACCGTCCTCGCGCAGAACGGCTTCCCGCAGGTCTTCAGCCCGTTCTCCAACGAGCCGATCAACGAGGTGCAGCCCCCGGACCCGGCTCTCGTGGGCAGTCCGGTCGCCGCCCGCGCCCAGCACTCCATCGTCAAGGTCACCGGCACCGCGGAGAGCTGCGGCAAGGTCCTGGAGGGCACCGGGTTCGTCTTCGACGACCGCCGCATCATGACGAACGCGCACGTCGTGGGCGGTGTCGACGAGCCCACGGTCCAGATAGGGGGTGAGGGCCGCAAGTACGACGCGACGGTCGTCCTCTACGACTGGCGGCGCGACATCGCCGTACTCGACGTACCCGGACTGAGGGCGCCCGCGCTGCGGTTCACCGGAGAGGACGCCGACGGCGGCGACAGCGCGATCGTCGCCGGCTTCCCGGAGAACGGCGCGTACGACGTGCGTTCGGCGCGCGTGCGCGGCCGCATCACCGCCAACGGGCCCGACATCTACCACCGCGGCACCGTGCGCCGCGACGTGTACTCGCTGTACGCGACGGTCCGCCAGGGCAACTCCGGCGGCCCGCTGCTCACGCCCCGCGGCAAGGTCTACGGCGTGGTCTTCGCGAAGTCCCTCGACAACGCCGAGACGGGCTACGCGCTCACCGCGGACGAGATCAGGGACGACATCGCCAGGGGACGGACCGCGAACCAGCAGGTCGACAGCGACAACTGCGCGCTGTAGGCCCCCGGGAGGGGTGCCGGACGAGCGGGTGCCGAGAGGTTGTTTTCAGCCGCGCGGATGGCGCAGGCGTACCGAGACCCAGCGGGCCCGGCGGCGCAGGATGCGCGGGATTCCCACCCGGAGGTCGGCGCCCGCCACTTGCGGGTTGCCTCGTGGGGAAAAGCCCAGGGCACTGCCCGAGCGGCGATTGCGTGCTGCGTCACTGTAGTCGTGCGTCCAGCCCATACCCCGACGTTTGCCCCTGACCCATGGTCGATAACCGCCCCGGAGGGCGACAATTGGCCTATGCGTCAGGCAAGTGGCCGTTCGGCGGACATGCGTTCGCGTCCGGTACGGCGGGCGCCGGGGGACAGGCCGCCGGCCGGTCCGATCGTCCCGTCGGGCGGGCGCGTTCAGCGGTCGGGCTCGGGGTCTTTCAGCCAGTTGACGAGCTCGGTGGAGAACGCCGCCGGGTCCTCCTCGTGCGGGAAGTGCCCCAGCCCGTCGAACAGCCGCCAGCGGTAGGGCGCTTCGACGTACTCGCCGGAGCCGGCCGCGCTCCGCGTCCGTACGGCGGGGTCGAGCGAGCCGTGCAGATGCAGCGTCGGCACCCGCACCGGACGCTTCATCCGGCGGTTGAACTGGATGCCGTCCGGGCGGGCCATCGACCGCACCATCCACCGGAACGGCTCGATCGAGCAGTGCGCCGTCGAGGGGATGCACATGGCTCGGCGGTACGCCGTGACCGCCTCGTCGTCCAGCGGGCGCGGACCCGACCAGTCCCGGAGCAGACGTCCGACGAGGGCTCCGTCGTCGGCGGTGAGCTGCCGCTCCGGGACCCAGGGCCGCTGGAAGCCCCAGATGTAGGAGCCGGCGGCGGTCTGCCGGGCATCCCTGAGCATCGAGGCGCGCCAGCGCCGCGGGTGCGGCATCGACGTGACCGCGAGCCGTCGTACGAGCTTGGGGCGCATGGCGGCGGCCGTCCACGCCAGGTAGCCGCCCAGGTCGTGGCCGACGAGCGCGGCGTCCGGCTCGCCGAGGGAGCGGATCACGCCGGTGATGTCGAGGGCGAGGTTGGCCGGGTCGTAGCCGCGGGGGGTGCGGTCGCTGCCGCCGACGCCCCTGAGGTCCATGGCGACGGCCCGGTACCCGGCGTCGGCCAGGGCGCCCAGCTGGTGCCGCCAGGTCCACCAGAACTGCGGGAAGCCGTGCACGAGCAGTACGAGCGGCCCGTCACCCACTTCCGCGATGTGGAAACGGGCGCCGTTGGCGGCGACGTCCCGGTGGGTCACCCGGTGACCGCCGGGCACGTCGAGCCGTACGAGCGAGGCGGGCCGCGCCGAAGAATTGCCGGGGTCGGTCATGAGGACGAGCGTGCCACAGCCTCGATCGCCTCGGGAGCCGGGGCTTCGACGGCCGGGCGCGGATGCGGCTTGGCGTTCTGCAGGACGCCCGCCGATTCCTTCATCGACGCGGCGACCGTCTGCGGGCCGCGGCTCTTCCTCGCCTTCTTCGCGAACGCGACACCGGTCAGCACGAGGAGGACCGCGACCAGGACGTTGGCGGCGAAGGACAGCAGGAAGCAGATCGCCAGGTTCCAGTGGCTCCACGTGCGGATGCCGTAGGCCAGGGCGAAGTTCAGCATCGGCAGGGAGAACAGCAGGAGCAGGCCGGCCGCGGTGAAGGCGCCGCCGCTCATCGCACCGCGCTTGACATCCCGCTTCAGCTGGGCCTTGGCCAGTGCGATCTCGTCGTGCACCAGCGCCGACAATTCGGTCGTCGCCGTGGCGAACAGCTGACCGATGCTGCGTTCGGCGCCGACCGGGCTGCCGTCGGGTGCGCTCATCGCGGTCTCCCTCTTGTGCGTGCGTTCTGCGTGCGTTCCGTGGTGATCGTGCGGTCCGTCTGCGGTGCGTTCGCCATGGGTCTGCGGTGCGTCCGCGGTGCGACGGGGCGGGTCTGACGGGCCGTGGATCCGGCCGCGTACGTCCGGGTTCATGATTCCGTCTTTATGTACCGTCTCGTCAGATCATGCCGGACCGTTCTCGTCCACGCCTGCCCTGCCCGACACTTCGGCAAGCCTGCGGCGCTCCGCGGCCTTCTCGGCGGCGATCCGGCGGTGTTCCGCGGCCTTGCGCTCGTGGATGGCGGCCATCCGAAGGTGGTACTCCGGTTCGTCCTCCTCGTAGATGTCCGGAACGCCGTCGAGGTCGTCGTCGCGGTTCTCGGCGTCGTACAGCCGTCGATACTTGGCGTTGCGCACCTTCAGCAGCACGGACGCCAGGACGGCCGCGATCACCGAGCCCGTCAGCACAGCGGCCTTGACCGTGTTCGTGAGGACCGCGTCGTCCTCGAAGGCGAGCTCGCCGATGAGCAGCGAGACGGTGAAGCCGATGCCGGCGAGTGTCGCCACCGCGAAGACGTCGGCCCACGCCAGTTCGTCGCCGAGCGAGGCCCTCGTGAAACGCGCCGTGAGCCAGGTGCCGCCGAAGACACCGATGGTCTTGCCGACGAACAGACCGAGTACGACACCGAGTGGTTCCGGCTTGGTGAACACCTCGCCGAGGGCGGGTCCGGACACGGACACACCCGCGCTGAACAGCGCGAACAGCGGCACGGCCAGACCCGCCGACAGGGGGCGCACGAGGTGCTCGACGCGTTCGCCGGGGGATCGTTCCTCGCCCTCGCGCCGGTGGCAGCGCAGCATCAGGCCCATGGCGACACCGGCGATGGTGGCATGCACGCCGCTGTTGTACATCAGCCCCCAGATCACCAGGGCGAGCGGCACGTACACGAACCAGCCGCGCACGCCCTTGCGCAGCAGCAGCCAGAACACCGCCAGGGCGGCGACGGCGCCGCCGAGGGCCGCGAAGTCGATGCGGTCGGTGAAGAAGATCGCGATGATGAGGATCGCGAACAGGTCGTCCACGACCGCGAGTGTGAGCAGGAAGGCCCGCAGCGCGCTCGGCAGGGACGTCCCGATCACGGCGAGCACGGCCAGCGCGAAGGCGATGTCGGTGGCGGTGGGCACGGCCCAGCCGTCGAGGGAGCCGTGGCCGGCGGTGCTGGTCACGACGTAGACCACGGCCGGTACGGCCATGCCGCAGAGGGCCGCGACGACCGGCAGCACGGCTGCCTTCGGGTCTTTCAGGTCGCCGTCGACGAGTTCGCGCTTGAGCTCTGTGCCCGCGACGAAGAAGAAGATCGCCAGCAGTCCGTCGGCGGCCCAGTGGGCGACGGACAGGTGGAGGCCGAGGGATTCCGGGCCGAGGTGGTAGTGGCCGACGCGCTCGTAGCTGTCGTGCAGCACCGGTACGTTCGCCCAGAACAGGGCGCTGATCGCCGCGAGGAGCAGCAGGACACCGCCGACGGTCTCGGTGCGCAGCGCGTTCGTGACGAACCGTCGCTCGGGCAGCGAAAGGCGCCCGAACGCTCTGCGGGTGAGGGTGGCGGCGGGGCGGGGCGGGGTGCTGGTGCGAGGCTCGGGCACGGGGGACCTCCCGGTCGGTGGGCAGCGTGGAGCGCATGCCGACCAGACTTCCCGGCGCACCTTGGACAGACGTCTTTTTGTTTAGTTTACCTAATGGGGCTGGAGAATCGCGGCTCGGACGTCCGGCGCGCGGTCGGCAGGGTCCGCCGGTCCTCACATCGGGCAGCGGTGACCGGAGCATGAGCGGCGGCAGAGGCGGCAGAGGCGGCAGAGGAGGAACAGGAGGCGGAGGCGGCCGGGACAGGCGGGCAGCGAGGACGACAGAAGGGCACCCGGCGCGCCGACGCCGGGTGCCCCCTTGTTCACGTTGAGCCGTTGCCCGCCCGTTCCGGCTGCCGGTGCCGGTGCCGGTGCCGGTGCCGGTGTCGGCACCGGTGGCGGACGTTCCGGTCAGTCCTCGCTCGGCGCCGCCGGGAGCTTCGCCTGGATGAGGTCCATGACCGTGGAGTCCGTGAGCGTCGTGACGTCACCGAGCTGGCGGTTCTCCGCGACGTCCCGGAGCAGACGGCGCATGATCTTGCCGGAGCGGGTCTTCGGCAGCTCCGCCACCGGCAGGATCCGCTTCGGCTTGGCGATCGGGCCGAGCGTGGCACCGACGTGGTTGCGCAGCTCGGCGACCAGGTCCTCGGTCTCCGAGGCCGTACCCCGCAGGATCACGAAAGCCACGATGGCCTGACCGGTCGTCTCGTCCGCCGCGCCCACCACGGCCGCCTCGGCGACCGAGGGGTGCGAGACCAGCGCCGACTCGACCTCGGTGGTCGAGATGTTGTGCCCGGACACCAGCATCACGTCGTCGACCCGGCCCAGCAGCCAGATGTCGCCGTCGTCGTCCTTCTTCGCCCCGTCGCCGGCGAAGTACTTGCCCTCGAAGCGCGACCAGTACGTGTCCAGGAACCGCTGGTCGTCGCCCCAGATCGTGCGCAGCATCGACGGCCACGGCTCGGTGAGCACCAGATAGCCGCCGCCGCCGTCCGGCACCTCGTTCGCATCGTCGTCCACGACGGTCGCGGCGATGCCGGGCAGCGGACGCTGGGCGGAACCGGGCTTGGCCTCCGTCACACCAGGAAGCGGTGTGATCATCATCGCGCCGGTCTCCGTCTGCCACCAGGTGTCGACGACCGGTGTGCGGTCGGCACCGATGTGCTTGCGGTACCAGATCCACGCCTCGGGGTTGATCGGCTCGCCGACCGAGCCCAGCACGCGCAGGCTGCTCAGGTCGAACTTCGCGGGGATGTCGTCGCCCCACTTCATGAACGTCCGGATCGCCGTCGGCGCCGTGTAGAGGATCGTGACGCCGTACTTCTGGACGATCTCCCAGAAGCGGCCCTGGTGCGGGGTGTCCGGCGTGCCCTCGTACATGACCTGCGTCGCGCCGTTGGCCAGCGGCCCGTACACGATGTAGGAGTGGCCGGTGACCCAGCCGACATCGGCCGTGCACCAGTACACGTCCGTCTCGGGCTTGAGGTCGAAGACCGCCCAGTGCGTGTACGCCGTCTGGGTGAGGTAGCCGCCGGAGGTGTGCAGGATGCCCTTCGGCTTACCCGTGGTGCCCGAGGTGTAGAGGATGAACAGCGGGTGCTCCGCGCCGAACGCCTCCGGCGTGTGCTCGGCGGACTGCCCGTCGACCAGCTCGTGCCACCACTTGTCGCGGCTGTCGTGCCACGCGACGTCCTGGCCGGTGCGGCGGACGACGAGCACGTGCTCCACGTTGCCCGCGCGCTCGACCGCCTCGTCCACGGCGGGCTTCAGTGCGGACGGCTTGCCGCGCCGCCAGCCGCCGTCGGACGTGATGACGACCTTGGCGTCGGCGTCCTGGATACGGGTCGCGAGCGCGTCCGCGGAGAAGCCGCCGAAGACCACCGAGTGCGCGGCGCCGATACGGGCGCACGCCAGCATCGCGACGGCCGTCTCGGGGATCATCGGCATGTAGATCGCGACGCGGTCGCCCTGCCGCACGCCCAGCTCCAGCAGGGCGTTGGCGGCCCTGGAGACCTCGTCCTTGAGCTCGGCGTAGGTGATGGCGCGGCTGTCGCCGGGCTCGCCCTCGAAGTGGATGGCGACCCGGTCGCCGTGGCCGGCCTCCACGTGCCGGTCGACGCAGTTGTACGCGACGTTGAGCGTGCCGTCCTTGAACCACTTGGCGAACGGCGGGTTCGACCAGTCCAGGGTTTCGGTCGGCTCCTCGGCCCAGGTCAGCCGACGGGCCTGCGCGGCCCAGAAACCGAGCCTGTCAGCCTTGGCCTGTTCGTACGCCTCTGCCGTGACGTTGGCGCTGTCGGCCAGGTCGGCGGGCGGCGCGAACCTGCGCTCTTCCTTCAACAGGTTGGAAAGGGAAGACCTCTCGCTCATCGTCCCGTCTCCTTCCTGAGCAGGTTGGCCAGGCTTTCGTTGCTCACGACATCTCCCTCTCGAAGGGTGCCCGTTGTGTCCCAGGCCACAGCTCATCAGACCCGGGGGCCCGCTGACAAGGGCAGACGGGCAATTGGTTTAGACCTGTGTGAGGGTGGACTCGGACTGTTCGGGCTGCTCGGACGGGCTGGGTCACCCGGATGACCCGTATGACTCGAACGGCTTGCATGACTCGGCATCGGGCGGGCGGCTGCGGGCTCACCGGTTCCCACGAGCCGTACGACGGACGGGTTCAGCCCTGTTATCCCTCTCACATCCGGACCGGTCAGCAACGCAAGCGCGCCCGTCCGGGGAGCGCGAGACAAGCGCGCATGGGGAGGGGCCGACGACGCCAGTGGGTCCATCCGGCTGGGCCGGGGACGGAAGCACACCGGCCGGCGCCGCGCGCCACAGGACACGCGGCGGCGGCCGGATGGAGGTGGGCGGGAGCGTGGACTCGCACCGAGGCTGAGAGCCACGGGCTGCTCGGCCGCACACCGGCCGGCGCCGCGCGCCACAGGACGCGCGGCGGCGGCCGGCACGGAGGTGGGCGGGCGCGTGGACTCGCGCCGGTCGGTTCCGGCCCCGGTCGGAGCCGAAGGCCTCCGCCCGGACGTGCGGGCGGAGGCCGTTTGTTGCCGTGAGGTGCCCGCCCTCAGGTCAGGCGGACAGTTCCGCCGCCCGGACCCGGTCGAACACCTCGCTGCCGTCGGCCCCCGTGAGCAGGTAGGCCTGTGCCTCACCCACATGGAAGTACATGCCGTGCAGCTCCAGCGCCCCCTCTCGCAGGGCGCGGCCCACCGATTCGTGGGCGTGCAGGTGCTCCAGCTGCTGGACCACGTTGGCCAGGCAGAGCCGTTCCACCGCGTCGGCGGGATCCCGTCCGGTCAGCTCGGGCAGGTCCCCGGCGTCGTCGGCCAGCCGCTCCAGACTGGGTTTCCCGTGTCGCAGCCACCGCTTCAGCGGGGTCCGGGCGCCGCCGGGCTCGGAGCTGAGCAGTGCCTGCATGGCGCCGCATCCGGAGTGTCCGCACACCGTGATGGACCGCACCCGCAGCACGTCCACCGCGTACTCGATCGCGGCCGCCACCGAGTCGTCGCCGCTCTCCTCGCCGGGCAGTGGCACGAGGTTGCCGACGTTGCGCACCACGAACAGGTCGCCCGGACCGCTGGAGGTGATCATCGAGGTGACCAGCCGTGAGTCGGCGCAGGTCAGGAAGAGCTGGGACGGCTGCTGGCCCTCACGCGCGAGCCGGGCCAGCTCACCGCGCACCAGGGGGGCGGTGTGGCGCTGGAACGCGCTGATGCCACGCGCCAGCTCGTGTCCGCTCGGCGGGAACTTGCCGGTCCCTTCCGGGTGGGCGTCGCCGGAGGACGGGGCGGGCTGTCGCGGCCCCTCGCACTGGTGGTTGCGCCAGGCGGTCCAGGGCCGGCAGCGGCAGCCGGCACCGGCCGGCGCGACCGGGGGGACGACGGCCGGGTCGTCCCCGAAGTCGTCGGTGCCACTTCGGGCGGCGAGGGCCGCGAGGGTGGCGGGTTCGGCGATCCGGACCCCGGCCCGACGGCCGGTGATGCCGACGGTGCCGCCCCGCGCGGTGTGCGTCCTCTGCCAGTCGTGCAGGGTCTCGTACGCCGCGTGGTCCATGAACGAGCCGTCCAACTCCACGACGGCGTCGGCACCTTGGGGCACGAGGTGCAGGGCGCGGCTGAGCCGGGGCACCGCGAGGAACGTCAGCTGCCCTCGTACGTGTACGTGATGGACTCCTTCCTGCTCGTCGTGCGTGATGCGGGTGCGGGTGAGGCGGTGCAGGGCGACGGCGACGGCGACGCCGATCCCGAGCATGACGCCCTCGAGGACGCCGAAGACCACCACGCCGAGTGTGGTCACGGCGTACACGAGCACTTCGCGGTGGCGGGTCACCGTGCGGATGTGGTGCAGGGACACCATCTGGATGCCGACGGCCATCACCAGGGCGGCGAGTGAGGCCAGCGGGATGAACTCCAGGAGCGGAACCATCAGGAGGGCGGCGATCACTACGAGAACGCCGTGCAGCATCGTCGAGTTCCGGCTGAGGGCACCCGCGTTCACATTCGCGGTACTGCGCACGGCGACGCCCGCGACGGGCAGTCCGCCGAGGGCGCCGGAAACGATGTTCGCGGCGCCCTGCCCGAGCAGCTCGCGGTCCAGGTCCGAGCGTCCGACGTGGGCGGACGGACCACTCCGGGCGGCGACCAGCTTGTCCACGGCGACCGCGCCGAGCAGCGACTGCACGCTGCACACCAGCGTGGTGGTCAGGACGGCGGCGACGAGGCCGAGCACCGGGCCCTCGGGGAGCCCGGCGAGCGCGTGACTGCGCCAGGACGGCAGGTCCACCTCGGGCAGGCCCGCCCCGGCGAGCGCCGCGGCGGTGGTGGCCCCGGTGACGGCGACGAGGGCGGCCGGCACGGCGCGCAGCAGGCGCCCCGTCCGGCCGGGCAGCCGCGGCCAGAGCAGCAGCAGGGCCAGGGTCAGCGCGCTCACGGCGAGGGACGCGGGGGGCGCGTCGGCCAACTGGGCGGGCAGCGCACGCAGGTTGTGCAGCACGGAGCTCTGGGGTGTGCCGCCGAGGACGATGTGCAACTGGGCGACGGCGATGGTGACGCCGATGCCGGCGAGCATGCCGTGCACGATGGCGGGGCTGACAGCCAGCGCGCCGCGCGCCACCCGCAGGCAGCCGAGGGCGAGCTGGGTGAAACCGGCGAGGACGCTGACGGCGCACGTCGTCCGCCAGCCGTAGCGCTGGATGAGGTCGGCGGTGACGACGGTCAGTCCGGCGGCGGGGCCGCTGACCTGGAGGGGGCAGCCGCCGATGCGTCCGGCGACGATGCCGCCGACGGCAGCGGCGACGAGGCCGGCCTGGAGGGGCGCGCCGGTGGCGAGGGCGATGCCCAGCGACAGGGGGAGGGCGATCAGGAAGACCGCGATCGAGGCGGACACGTCGGCGCCCGCGATGCGGAATCGCCGGCGTGGGGCCGGTGGCGGGCTGTGGGGAGGGTGATTGCGCTTCGTGGACGTCGAGTTGATGCGGGTGGGGACGCAGGCGGACATGTTTCCCGTCTCCTCCGGGGCAGCGCGGTCGCAGAACTGGTGGTCCCCGCTCGGTGGCGGGGCTCGGTCGCGGCCGTGGGTCACGGCGTGCAGCGGCGGGATGATTCAACGCTCGGTAAACAGATCGTAATGGCGAGTAAAGGCACGGCATAGCTTTTCCAGGTGAATGGGCTAATGGGTCACTCCACAGAGTGAAGCCATCATTTAGTCGGCTTGTCGTACTAATCCCTTCTTTTGTGCTGTGCGACGTTGACGGCGCTGTGGCCTCCTCGGCGCAGTGCCAGACATCGCCTCACCAGCGTTGGCCCGAGAGAAGGAAGAAGGTGGGCGGATTGGCCGCCACCCACAAGATTGCGGCGGGCACCGTGGTCGCCGCGGCCTGCGTCGCGTCCCTCGCCGGTTGCGGAGTCGGCGCCGACGACGCCCAGCAGGGCACGGACGCGCCGCAGAAGCACAAGGTGAAGCCGGCCGCCCCGGCACCCAGGAGCGTCGTACGGCTGATCGGCGACGGCTCGACGGCGCACACCGGGGCGCAACCCCATCTGCCCCGGCCCGAGCGCCTCAGGCCCGGACAGAAGCCCCCGCAGTTCGTCGTGTTCTCCTGGGACGGCGCGGGCGAGGACAGCCAGCGGCTGTTCTCCCGCTTCCGCGAGGTCGCCAAGGCCAACAACGCCACCATGACGTTCTTTCTGAGCGGCGTGTACCTGCTGCCGAAGGACAAACGCCGCCAGTACCGGCCGCCGCACCACTCGCCGGGTCGCTCCGACATCGGCTTCAACGACGTACGCGGCATCGCCGACACCGTCGGGCAACTGCGCCTGGCGTGGCTGGAGGGCAACGAGATCGGCACCCACTTCAACGGCCACTTCTGCGGGCGCGGCGGTGGTGTCGGGGAGTGGTCGGTGCAGGACTGGAAGGACGAGATCGCCCAGGCCAAGCAGTTCGTGAAGACGTGGAAGACCAACACCGGCATGTCGAAGGCCGCGCCGCTGCCCTTCGACTACGACAAGGAACTCATCGGCGCCCGCACTCCTTGTCTGGAGGGCCAGGAGAAGTTCATGCGGGCCGCCCGCGAGCTGGGCTTCCGCTACGACACCAGCGGTGTCAACAGCCAGCTCTGGCCCAAGAAGAAGCACGGCCTGTGGGACCTGTCGATGCAGCTCGTGCCGTTCCCCGGGCACTCCTACGAGCAGTTGAGCATGGACTACAACTACATGGTCAACCAGTCCGGCACTGCGACCCAGGGCGACCCGGCCAAACGCAGACTGTGGGGCGACCAGATGCGCGACAGCCTCCTCGAGGGCTTCCGCCGCGCCTACGACGGCAACCGCGCCCCGCTGATCATCGGCAACCACTTCGAGAGCTGGAACGGCGGCACCTACATGCGGGCCGTCGAGGAGGTCGTCGAGCGCGTGTGCACCCAGGCCGAGGTGCGCTGTGTCTCCTTCCGGCAGCTCGCGGACTGGCTGGACGCCCAGGACCCGGACATGCTGGACAAACTGCGCACCCTGGCCGTCGGCGAGGCCCCGGAGGAGGGCTGGGGCGCCTTCGTCGCGGGCGGCCCCGCCGCTCCGGCGCCCAAGGGTGTGCCAGGGGCGCCGACCGCGAAGCAGTGACCGTCAGGCGGTCGCCACGACCTGCTCGCTGAGCACGAAGCCGGGGTCGACCTGCGCCGCCAGGTCGGCCCCCGTGCGCTCGTTGCCCCACGACTGGGCGTTCTTCAGATGGAAGTGCACCGTCTGCTGCGTGTAGCGCTCCCAGTCCCGCCGCTCGTACGTCGCGTCGGCGGCCGCCCGCAGGGTCTGCAGTGCCTGACGGTTCGTGTCCTCCAGAAGGTCGAACCGTGGCGGCCGGCCCTTCTCCATGGCGCGCACCCAGTCCGAGTGGCCGACCGTCACGAGCAGGTCGTCGCCGACCTCGGCGCGCAGGAAGTCGAGGTCGTCCGGGCCCTGCACCTTGTTGCCGACGACCTGCAGGGCGACCCCGAAGTCACGGGCGTACTCCTTGTACTGGCGATAGACGGAGACCCCCTTCCGGGTCGGCTCGGCGACGAGGAACGTCATGTCGAAGCGGGTGAACATGCCGGAGGCGAAGGAGTCCGAGCCTGCCGTCATGTCGACCACGACGTACTCGCCCGGACCGTCGACGAGGTGGTTCAGGCACAGCTCCACCGCTCCCGTCTTGGAGTGGTAGCAGGCGACCCCCAGGTCGGCGTCCGTGAAAGGGCCCGTGACCATCAAACGGACGGTGCCGCCGTCGAGTTCCACCGGCCGGGCGCAGGCGTCGTAGACAGGGTTGTCCTCGCGGACCCGCAGCAGGCGTGAGCCCTCGCCGGGCGGCGTCGTCTTGATCATCGTGTCGGTCGAGGTGATGCGCGGGTTGGCGCCGCGCAGGTAGTCCTTGATCAGCGGCAGGTGCCCGCCCATCGCGGGCAGTGCCGCCGCCTCGGCGTCGTCGAGGCCGAGCGCGGCGCCCAGGTGCTGGTTGATGTCGGCGTCGATCGCGACGGTCGGCGCCCCGGTGGCCGCGAGATGCCGGATGAACAGGGAGGACAGGGTGGTCTTGCCGCTGCCGCCCTTGCCAACGAAAGCAATTTTCATGTTCATCAAGCGTAGTCGAGCAAGGACCGCACCCTGTGCACGGACGTGAAGAAGACCACTCCTTCGTGGGGTGTGGGCGTCGGGTGCGTAGGGTCGTACGCATGAGTACGACTGGCGCGAACGCCGATCCGCTTGCGGCCCTGGGCGCCCTGCCCGGAGTGGCCGATTCCGTGGAATCCGTGCGCAAGGCCGTGGACCGGGTCTACGGGCACCGGATCATGCGGCGTCGCAGCAACGAGATCACGTCAGAGGCCGCGTTGCGGGGCGCGCGCGGGACCGCCGCGCTGTCCGGCGCGGACTGGGCCCTGGAGGAGGTGCGCCGGCGCACCGACTTCAGCGGTGACGACGACGCGCGCGTGGTGGGCGCCGCGCTGCGGCTGACCGCCGAGGCGGGTCAACTGCTGTCCATCTGGCGGCAGTCGCCGCTGCGCGTCCTGGCCCGGCTGCATCTGGTGGCCGCGGCCGGCAAGGCCGCATCGGTCGGGCGGCCCCGGCAGGACGGCGAGCCGGTGGACGAGCCGCTCGTCGCGCTGCCGCTGCCGGGCGCCACGGAGGTCTCCGGACGTCTGGAGGGACTCGCGGAGCTGATCATCGCGGGAGGTTCGGCGCCGGCGCTGGTGACGGCCGCCGTGGTGCACGGCGAGCTTCTCGCGCTGCGGCCCTTCGTCTCCCACAACGGTCTGGTCGCGCGCGCCGCCGAGCGGGTCGTCCTGGTCGGCAGCGGGCTGGACCCGAAGTCGGTGTGCCCGGCCGAGGTGGGGTACGCCGATCTGGGCCGCGAGGCGTACCGGGAGGCGCTGGACGGCTATGTCTCCGGCACTCCGGACGGTGTGGCCGCGTGGATCGCCCACTGCGGCAGGGCCGTTCAGCTCGGCGCGCGCGAGTCGACGGCGGTGTGCGAGGCGCTCCAGCGCGGGGCGGCGTAGCCCCCCGCGCGGGCGGCGTGACCGGTCCTGGCATCGGGTCCGGACCCGTGCGTGAGCCGTGCGCGTGGAACGTTGTGGTCTGCGTGCCCGGTGGCGTGACGAGACGCGCGCAAGTGGCGTAACGACACGCACGTGGCGTGTCCCGGCTTCCGGGCGTGGGCGCGGACGGAAATGCGGCGGTACGAGTTCTCGTACCGCCGCCGACATGAGCACCGGGTTACCAGGCGTCCTCGATATGTACCCATCAGGCCGGGGACTTTGCCCGTCACCTGGTGCGGCTGGCCCGTAATCGACGGGTCGACGTCGCGTGGGTTCCCGGTGTTCATGCTCGGTCCGTGGGCCGGTTGCGCAGTGAAGGTGATCCTCTCGGACGTCCTTGGTCTCGCGGGCCGTCGCCTTCTTTGTACCGCGGATGACGGACAAGCGGAACCCGGAGCCTCACTTCTTTACTTTCTGGTTCAAACAGGTCTCAAACGGACGCGCTCGGGGCGGGCTGCCGGGCTACCGCCGAGCGACGCCGGCTCGCGTACCAGAAAAGGCCCGCCGTGGCCGCCGCCGCTCCCAGGGCGGCCGCCGCCACGAGTGCGGGACGGGGCGGCACGGGGAACGCGGGGATCCGCTGCTTGAGACGCACCGGCCGGTGGAAGTCGAGGATCGGCCAGCCGCGCGCGACGGCCTCGCGGCGCAGCGCACGGTCCGGGTTCACGGCGTGCGGATGCCCCACGGCCTGCAGCATCGGCAGATCTGTCGCCGAGTCGCTGTACGCGTAGCAGTGCTCCAGGTCGTACCCCTCGGAGACGGCCAGCTCGCGGACCGCCTCGGCCTTCGTCGGACCGTACGCGTAGTACTCCACCTCGCCGGTGAAGCAGCCGTCGTCGCCCACGACCATGCGGGTCGCGACCACCCGGTCGGCGCCCAGCAGCTCGCCGATCGGCTCGACCACCTCGGCGCCGGACGTCGACACGATCACGACGTCGCGGCCGGTCGCGTGGTGCCGCTCGATGAGGGAC
This sequence comes from Streptomyces sp. NPDC005925, assembly GCF_040638805.1. Lineage (NCBI taxonomy): Bacteria > Bacillati > Actinomycetota > Actinomycetes > Kitasatosporales > Streptomycetaceae > Streptomyces > Streptomyces sp. NPDC005925. Next base: position 109,198 of record NZ_JBEXVL010000009.1, read on the forward strand.
GCGGCCTCGTCGTAGATGATCGGGTCGATCAGATCGTGGAGGGTCTCGGCGACGATCTCCTTCACCTGCCGGACGTTCCAGCCGCGGCACATGCCGGACAGGTACTTCCGCATCCGCTCCATCTGGTCGTGGTCCGCGCCGCCGGCGAGGAAGACGAACTGGGCATACGCGGTACGCAAGGCGGCCCTGCGACTGATCAGGCCGCCTTGGTAGAACGACTTGCTGAAGGTGAGCGTGCTCGACTTCGCAATGACCGTCTTGTCCAGGTCAAAGAAGGCCGCTGTGCGGGGCAAGGAGTGGTTTTCCACAACGCAGAGCATAGGCGGAGCCCATTCGGCGTAAGGTGGGCGCGTGGGTTTGCTTGAGAGACCTCTCGGGTACACCATGGAAGTCACGGATCGTTCGCGACCGTGCTAACGCGGTCCGACTCCTCCCCCCCCGAGTCGGCCGTGCAAGACGACCCCCGCTCTCCCCCCCGGCGGGGGTCGTCGCATGTCCGGATGGGTTTTCCGACCTCCGTACGGAGACCGGGCCGTGGTCCGGGGCGATCGGCCCCGATGTGGCGCAACTCCATGATCGGTGACGCTGGGTAGTTGCCGCGTTTCCCTGTGGATGGCGTGCGCCGGACTGCGCGGAGCTCACCGGTATGGGTGACGGCGATATTCACAGGCACCGAGTTGTCCACAGTTATCGACCAAGATCCACAAGATTTCCGGGATCGCTGCATCGTGATTCCAGCGCGACCCGCTCGCGGCCAGTTCACGGCCGGTTCCGTTTGTCGGGCGCGTTCGGCCGGTTTCCGTCGGCCGCACATAAGGAGACCGCTTGTCGGTTCTCCGCAAGACCGGGAAACACGGGGCCCGAGAAGGTCCCGCGTCAGACCCGAGACGCAGCGACAGGGGGAGCTTCTTCATGCCCGGATCCGTTACGCATGATCCGCCGCCCGCAGGAGGGCGACAAGGCGGACCACTGATCATCACCGAGGACGCCGCACTCCTCGACGACCTGCTGCGCCTGTGCGCGGCCGCCGGTGCCACACCCGAGGTCCACCACGGGGTGCCGGAGCGCGGCGGCTGGGAGGCCGCGCCGCTCGTCCTGGTCGGCGACGACGCCGTCCGACGGGTCCGCGGGGCAGCCCGCCGGCGAGGGGTGGTGCTGGTCGGCCGCGACCAGGACGACTCCGGGGTCTGGCGCCGCGCCGTCGAGATCGGCGCCGACCACGTCCTGATGCTGCCCGACGGGGAGCAGTGGCTGGTCGACCGCATCGCCGACGTCACCGAAGGCGTCGGGCGGCCCGCCGTCACCGTCGGAGTGATCGGCGGCCGGGGCGGGGCCGGAGCCTCCACGCTCGCGTGCGCCCTCGCCGTCACCTCCGCGCGTGAGGGGCTGCGCACCCTGCTGGTGGACGCCGACCCGCTCGGCGGAGGGCTCGACGTCCTCCTCGGCGGTGAGACGGCCGAGGGTTTGCGGTGGCCGGCGTTCGCCGCCTCGCGCGGGCGGGTCGGCGGCGGCGCCCTGGAGGAGTCGCTGCCCGAAATGCACTCGCTGCGGGTCCTCAGCTGGGACCGCGGCGACTGCGTCGCCGTACCGCCGCAGGCCGTCCGGGCGGTGCTCGCCGCGGCCCGGCGCAGGGGCGGCACGGTCGTGGTCGACCTGCCCCGCCGTGTGGACGACGGGGCCGCCGAGGTGCTCACCCAGCTAGACGTCGGGCTCCTCGTGGTCCCCGCCGAACTGCGGGCGGTCGCGGCGGCCGGGCGGGTGGCGTCCGCCGTCGGCATGGTCCTGCGCGACCTGCGGGTGGCGGTACGCGGGCCGTACGCGCCGGGACTGGACGCCCGAGAGGTGGCCCGGCTCCTCGGACTGCCGCTGGCGGGCGAGGTCCCCGTCGAGCCCGGCCTGCTCCGCCCGCAGGGCAGCCGGCGCCCACCGGGAGCGGTGGCACGGGATCCGCTCGCGCGGTTCTGCGGCCAGTTCTGGGAGCGGGCGCTGATGGAGGCGGGGGCGGCGTGAGGGGCGGAGGCGCAGTCGTGCGGCAGGCGGTGAGGCCGAACCCGGGGGCGGGTCCGAGGGCGAGTGGGCCGCGGTGGGCCGGAGGAGTCGCCGGCGCCGACGGGATCGTGGCGGGCCGGAGCGCCGGGGCTTCCGCCGGGCTCGTGGGCGGTGCCGGCGGCGGGATTCCCGTAGACCTGCTCGATGCTGTCCGGCGACGGCTTGCCGAGAGCGGGGCCGAGCCGACCCCGGCGCGGGTGGCACAGGCCCTGCGGGAGCAGGGACGGGTGCTCGGCGACGCCGAGGTCCTCCGGACGGCTGATCGGCTGCGGTCCGAGCTGGTGGGAAGCGGGCCGCTGGAGCCGCTGCTCACCGACCCGCGCGTCACCGACGTACTGGTGTCGGCGCCCGACCGGGTGTGGGTGGACCGGGGCGGCGGGCTGGAGCTGACGTCCGTCGTCTTCCCGGACGCGGCAGCCGTACGACGGCTCGCGCAGCGCCTGGCCGCCGTGGCCGGACGCCGCCTGGACGATGCGCGGCCCTGGGTCGACGCGAGGCTTCCGGACGGCACCCGGCTGCACGCCGTGCTGCCGCCGGTGGCCGTCCAGTGCACCTGCCTGTCACTGCGGGTCGTACGGCCGCGTGCCTTCACGCTCGACGAACTCGTCGCGGCGGGCACGGTGCCGCCCGGCGGGGACCGCGTGCTGCGGGCGCTGCTGGACTCCCGGCTGTCGTTCCTCATCAGCGGCGGTACAGGCAGCGGGAAGACGACGCTGCTCAGCGCGTTGCTGGGGCTGGTCGGACCGGGGGAGCGGATCGTGCTCGCCGAGGACTCGTCGGAGCTGCGTCCCGACCATCCGCACGTCGTGCGGCTGGAGGCCAGACCCGCCAACCAGGAGGGCGCGGGGCTGGTCACGCTCGAGGACCTGGTGCGGCAGGCGCTGCGGATGCGGCCGGACCGGCTGGTGGTGGGCGAGGTGCGCGGCGCCGAGGTCGTCCACCTCCTGGCCGCCCTCAACACAGGTCATGAAGGCGGCGGCACCGTGCACGCCAACGCCGCCGCCGATGTGCCCGCCCGTCTGGAGGCGCTCGGGACGGCGGCGGGGCTCGACCGGGCGGCCCTGCACAGCCAATTGGCGGCAGCCCTGTCGGTCGTCCTGCACCTCGTGCGTGACCGGGCCGGGCGGCGGCGGATCGCCGAGGTGCACGTGCTGGAGCGGGACCCGTCGGGCCTGGTGCGGACGGTACCGGCGCTGCGCTGGGGCGCGGAGGCCTTCACGTACGAGCGGGGCTGGGAGCGGCTCTGCGGGCTCCTGCGGAGCGACGGTTGCGAAAGGGGAGGGCGACGGTGATGACGGGGACGGCGGGGGCGACGACGACGGGCATGGCGGTGGCGTGCGCGGCGGCCGTGATGTGCTCGACGAACGGATGGCATCCGGGAACCCGGCGGGCCCGGCTGCTGCTGGCCGGGGGCGGCGCGGTGGACATCGGACCGCCGGGCTGGCGGGAGCTGGCCGAGGGCGTACGAGGGCTCCGCGGGCGGCTGCGCGTCGAGTGGTGCGCGGTGGTGGCAGGGCTGGTCCTGGGGTTGCTGGGAGCGTCGCTACTGCCGGTCGTCGTGGGGGTGGCCGGGGTGCCCCTCGTACGGCGGCTGCGGCTCGCGGCTCGGGCCGGGCGGGGCCGGGAGCGCCGGGGTGACGCGGTGATCGCGCTGTGCGGCGCGCTCGCCGGTGAGGTGCGGGCGGGGCGGCAGCCGGGTGAGGCGCTGCTGCGGGCCGCCCGCGAAACCGGCGGGCTGGGGGACGCGCGGGCGGCGGTGCTGGCGGCGGCGCGGTTCGGCGGTGACGTACCGGGAGCGCTTACGTCGGCGGCGCGGCAACCGGGCGCCGGCGGGCTGCTGGGGCTGGCCGCCTGCTGGCGGGTGGCCGTGGACCAGGGGGCGGGCCTGGCCGCCGGGCTCGACCGGCTGGAGGCGGCGCTGCGCGCCGAGAGGGACCGACGCGCGGATCTACGCGCCCAGTTGGCGGGTGCGCGGGCCACTGCCGCGATGCTCGCGGGGCTGCCCGTGCTCGGACTGCTGCTCGGTGCCGCGCTCGGTACGGATCCGCTGCACGTGCTGCTGCACACCGGCGCGGGACTCGGCTGCCTGGTCGTGGGCGGCGTGCTGGAGGGCCTTGGACTGTGGTGGGCGATGCGGATCGTCCGGGGAGCGGAGGCGGCATGAGCGCGGACTTTGTCCACAGGCTGGGGGTGGCCTCGGGGACGGCACTGGCTGCCGTATGGGTCGTGCGACGGCTGTCGGTGATGCGGAGCGCGAGGCGGCTGCGGCGGCGCCTGGCGGTCCTGCCGGCCCTCGGCACGAGCCGCACGGAACGGCGGCTTCCGGCGCGGGACGTCCTACGGCGCGGGTTGCCCCTCGCGGGCGCGGTGTGCGCCGGATGGCTGCTGATCGGCGGGATCGCGGGTGCGGCCGTGGGACTGGTCGCCGCGGGCGGGTTGTGGCGGTGGCGGCTGCGACAGGAGGCGGCGGGTACGGCGGCGAGGGAACGGGATGCGGCCGAGGCGGCCCGGCAACTGCCCCTCGCGGCCGATCTGCTGGCGGCCTGTATCGCGGCGGGCGCGGGGCCCGTAATCGCCGCGGAGGCCGTCGGAGAGGCCCTCGGCGGCCCCGTGGGTGACGGTCTGGCGCGCGGCGCGGCCGAGGTGCGGCTCGGTGGCGAACCGGGCGACGCGTGGCGCGGGCTCGCCACCGTGCCGGGTGCCGTACCGCTGGCGCGGCTGCTGGAGCAGGCCGGTGTGTCCGGTCTTCCGGCGGCCGGACCGGTCGCGTGGGTGGCCGCGGAAGCCCGCGCCGACTGGGCACGCACGGCGACGGCACGCGCCCGGCGGGCTGCCGTCCTGGTCACCGCGCCCGTGGGGCTCTGTTTCCTGCCCGCGTTCATCGCGGTGGGCATCCTGCCGGTCGTCCTCGGGCTCGCCGGCGGTGTGCTGCGTGGAGCCGGGGGGTGATGCCGGACCACTTGGGCGAAGGCCGCCGGCACGGACGGCCGACGGCAGATTCGAACCGAACCAGCCGAACAGCGATGACGATGCACGGGGGTTGTGATGTCTCAGGTGATGCGGGCACGGATGCGTGCCCTGGTGTGCGGGGTGCTTACGGCGCGCAAAGGCGCATGGAGTGATAGCGGAATGGTCACTTCCGAATATGCGATGGGGATCGTGGCGGCCGTGGGCTTCGCGATCGTGCTCCACCAGGTGGTGACGAGCGGGGCCGTCACCGCGGAACTGCAGGACCTTGTCGAGCGAGCGCTCCATGCGCGGGTGTGAGAAGCGACCGCCGGGGAGGCGGGACGCGGACGGTGGGTTCGTGACGGCGGAGGCGGCCTTGGCGCTGCCCGTGCTGCTGACGTTCACGGCGCTGCTGGTGAGCGGGCTGATCGCGGTGCTGGTGCAGATCCAGTGCGTGGACGCGGCACGGTCGGGCGCACGGGCGGCGGCCCGTCAGGACCCTGCGGACCAGGTCGAAGAGGTGGCCCGTGGCATCGCGCCGCGCGGGGCGACGGTCACGATCAGCCGGGAAGAGAGCCAGGTCCGGGTGGTGGTCGTGGCGAAGACGCCCCTGCCCTTCGACCTGCGGGCGGAAGCGGTGGCGGATGCCGAAGAGGCTACGGGCCCGGGGACGGCGGACGCCGGTGACGTGGCAGGCGCGGAGACACCGGGTCCTGTGGAGCCGCCGGACGGCGGGGCGGCGGGTGCCGGAGAGGTGGCGGGCGCCGGGCCCACGGCGAGGGCCGGGACATGAGGGCTCGGTTCTCCGATCGGGGTTCCGCCACCGTCTGGTCGGTGGGCGCGATCGGCGTCCTGTGCGTGGTGTTCGGTGCCGTCCTCGTGCTGGGGCAGGTCGTCCTGGCCCGGCACCGCGCAGCCGGGAGTGCCGATCTGGCGGCGCTCGCGGCGGCGGACCACTGGACAGAGGGCGCGGAGGCGGCTTGCGCCCGGGCGGAGCGGGTGGCCCGGGCCACGGGCACACGGCTCGTACGGTGCGTGGTGACGGGCGAGATCTCCGACGTGACGGCGACAGCTGCGCTGGGACCGTTCACCGCCCGGGCCCGCGCCAGAGCGGGACCCGCGGGTGCGGCGCCCGCGACGAGGCGGCCACGGGCTCACGGGCAGTCGGCGCCCGCAGGGACAGCTCCAGCCCCTCCTGTGCGCGCCCCGAGGGGCCCCGACCGCACGGCGGCAAGCATGGCGCCCACCGCGGCAGATCCCCTGCCCACGGCGGCAGCCGCCGCGCCCGGGCATCCGTCCCGCCGCCCACCGGGGCGCGCCCCTTGACCCGCGCGCTGCCCCCCGGGCCGTCCCCGGCACCTACTGCATCGGCGACTCCGCACCCTCCGCCACGGCACCCTCTGCCGTGGCCGCCTCCGCCGTACCCGCGGCTGACTCCGTCGTACCGTCCGGTGCCACCGGTCCCGCGGCACGTTCCGGCGTCGCTGCACCCGTCGTACCGTCCGGCCCCATCGGTTTCACGGCACCGTCCGGCGTTGCTGCACCCGTCGTACCGTCCGGCCCCACCGGCCCTACCGGCCCCACCGCACCCTCCGGGCTCCCCGCCCCGCCCGCACCCCGCAACAACACCGTGAGCAGCCGTACCGCCCCCCGCTTGTGCAGGGGATCGTTGCCGTTGCCGCATTTGGGGGACTGGATGCAGGAGGGACAGCCGGCGTCGCACTCGCAGGAGGCGATGGCCTGGCGGGTGGCGGTGAGCCACTCGCGGGCGGTGTGGAAGGCGCGCTCGGCGAATCCCGCGCCACCGGGCTGGCCGTCGTAGACGAAGACCGTCGGCAGGAGCGTGTCGGGGTGCAGCGGCACCGACACGCCGCCGATGTCCCAGCGGTCGCAGGTCGCGAACAGGGGCAGCATGCCGATCGACGCGTGTTCGGCGGCGTGCAGGGCGCCGCCGAGGATCTCGGGGTTGATCCGGGCGGCGTCCAGCTGGTCCTCGGTGACGGTCCACCACACGGCGCGGGTGCGCAGCGTACGAGGAGGGAGGTCGAGTTTCGTCTCGCCGAGGACCTCGCCGGTGATCAGCCGGCGGCGGAGGAAGGAGACCACCTGGTTGGTGACCTCGACGGCTCCGTAGCACAGGCGGCCGTCGCCCCAGGGGACCTCGATGTCGGTCTCCAGGACGGAGATCGCCGTCGTGTCGCGGGCGACCGTCGCGTAGGGCGGGGCGGCCTGCTCGACGAGGGCGACGGAGTCCTCCAGGTCGAGCGAGCGCACCAGATAGGTGCGGCCCTGGTGGAGGTGGACCGCACCCTCGTGGACGGCCGAGTGCGCGGCACCCTCGTCGACCGTGCCGAGCAGCCGTCCCGTGCCGGCCTCGACGACCTGCACCGGCCGGCCGCCCTCGCCGCGGATGTCGGTCAGGTCGGAGGCCCGTTCGCGGCGCGTCCAGTGCCAGGCCTTCGTGCGGCGGCGCAGCAGCTTCGCGGCCTCCAGCTGGGGGAGCAGTTCGTCGCAGGCGGGGCCGAACAGTTCCAGGTCGTCGTCCGTCAGTGGCAGTTCCGCGGCGGCCGCGCACAGGTGAGGGGCCAGCACGTACGGGTTGTCGGGGTCGAGGACGGTGGACTCCACGGGCTGCGCGAACAGGGCCTCGGGGTGGTGCACGAGGTACGTGTCCAGGGGGTCGTCGCGGGCGACCAGGACGGCGAGGGCGCCCTGTCCGGAGCGTCCGGCCCGGCCCGCCTGCTGCCACAGGGAGGCGCGGGTGCCCGGGTAGCCGGTGATGACGACGGCGTCCAGGCCGGAGATGTCGACACCGAGTTCGAGGGCGTTGGTCGCGGCGAGGCCGAGGAGTTCGCCGGAGTGGATGGCGCGTTCCAGGGCGCGGCGCTCCTCGGGGAGGTAGCCGCCGCGGTAGGCCGCGACACGCCGGGCGAGGGAGCGGTCGACCTCGCCGAGGCGTTCCTGGGCGATGACGGAGATCAGCTCGGCGCCGCGCCGGGAGCGTACGAAGGCGACCGAGCGGACGCCCTGAATTGTGAGGTCGGTCAGCAGGTCGGCGGCCTCGGCGGTGGCGGTGCGTCGGACGGGGGCGCCCTTCTCGCCGTGCAGTTCGGTGAGCGGGGGTTCCCACAGGGCGAACACCAGTTCACCGCGCGGTGAGGCGTCGTCGGCCACTTCGAGCACGGGCAGGCCGGTCAGGCGCTGAGCGGCGACGGACGGTTCGGCGGCCGTCGCGGAGGCCAGCAGGAAGACGGGGGAGGCGCCGTAGCGGGCACACAGCCGGCGCAGTCGGCGCAGCACCTGGGCGACGTGCGAACCGAAGACGCCGCGGTAGGTGTGGCACTCGTCGACGACGACGTACTCCAGCGCCTTCAGGAAGGAGGACCAGCGGGGATGTGAGGGCAGTATGCCGCGGTGCAGCATGTCGGGGTTGGTGAGGACGTAGTTGGCGTACTGGCGGATCCATTCGCGTTCCTCGACCGGCGTGTCGCCGTCGTACACGGCCGGCCGTACGGAATGGCCGAGGGGGTGTGAAAGTTCCTTCACGGATCGGCACTGGTCCGCCGCAAGTGCTTTGGTCGGGGCCAGGTACAGGGTGGTGGCACCTCGGCCGTTGGGTGCCTCCGAGCCGTCCAGGAGGCGGGAGAGCACCGGCACCAGGTAGGCCAGGGACTTGCCGGAGGCGGTGCCGGTGGCGACGACCACCGAATCGCCGTCCAGGGCGTGCTCGGCCGCACGTGCCTGGTGCTCCCACGGATGCGCGATGCCCGCTGCCTGCACGGCGGCGATCACCTCGGACCTGATCCGGTCGGGCCATACGGCATGGCGGCCCGCACGCGGGGGCAGGTGCTCCGTATGAGTGATGCGCGAAGCGCGGTTCTGCCCGGCGGTCAGCCGGGCCAGAACCGCGCCCGGATCCAGGCGGGAGACGGGGCTCGTCGGGGGTTGATCGGATCGGTGATTCTCGGCCATTGGCTCCGAGTGTGTCACTGGCGTGACGGACAATGGAGCCAAGCCGTCGTGCACGCATGCCGGTAAGTGATTGAATGCCATCGCGGCTGGCGAACCGCCCCGGGGGGCCTCAAGCCGAGGTACCCGAGGGGCGACCGCTCGATAGCAAGGTGCTGGAGGATCCGTGGACCTGTCCCTGTCGACCCGTACCGTCGGCGATCGTACGGTCGTCGAGGTCGGTGGCGAAATCGACGTATATACCGCGCCCAAACTGCGCGAGCAGCTGGTCGAGCTGGTGAACGACGGGAGTTTCCACCTCGTCGTCGACATGGAGGGCGTGGACTTCCTCGACTCCACCGGGCTCGGCGTGCTGGTCGGCGGTCTGAAGCGTGTGCGTGCCCACGAGGGCTCGCTGCGCCTGGTCTGCAACCAGGAGCGCATTCTCAAGATCTTCCGCATTACCGGCCTCACCAAGGTGTTCCCGATTCACACCTCGGTCGAGGAAGCGGTGGCGGCCACCGACTGACCACTCCGCCCCGGGCCACGCGCCCGGGGCGCCCGATCTCATCGATCTTCAGTGAAGATCGAACTTCATCGAAGGGGGACGGGCCCTGGGCGGCCCGTTCTCCCGTCCGCACGCCCGTAGTCGCGAGGGGGATGCATGGCCACCGTCGAACTCCGCTTCAGCGCGCTGCCCGAGCACGTCAGGACCGCCCGTCTGGTGGCGGCAGCGGTGGCGCGCAGGGCCGGGGTGGACGAGGCGGTCCTCGACGAGGTCCGGCTCGCTGTCGGCGAGGCGTGCTCCCGCGCCGTCGGACTGCACCAGACGGGTGGAATCGCCGCGCCGGTGCAGGTGCTGCTGATCGAGGAGGAGAAGCAGTTCTCCATCGAGGTCGGTGACGAGGCGCCGCACACCGTGTCCGGTGACCGGGGCTCCGGCGCCGAGCCCGGCGACCCCGACGCGGAGGCCGAGGAGGACGAGATGGGCCTCGCGGTCATCAGCGGCCTCGTGGACGACGTGGAAGTCTCCGTCGGCGAACAGGGCGGGTCGATCCGTATGACGTGGCCGACGATCCCGCCGACCGTCGTACCCGCCTGACCTGCTTGATTCGTTCGACTCGTTTCACTCACCCGGCGAGGGCTCCCTCGTCGGGTCGGTTTCCGTAGGGCCCTACTCCGTAGGGCCCTTTTGCGTGGCGGCCCTCGGAGCGCGCGCCTACAGTGATCCCGACGCGATGCTTTCGCGAAGCCATTCGCGACCGCTCGTGATGTCGTCCGAGGCCGGCCCGTGCATATCCGGCCCGTGCGTCATTCATGGGTTGTCGTGAGGTCATTCATGGCCGGTCGCGCGGAATTCGATCACGCGACGACGCCGCGACGTATGACTGCTTTCTGGTTCGGGAGTCTGGGGCGATGATCCATACAAAAGACGGCCGGCGGTCAATCGCGTTCACGTCGTGCCGCTCGCTGTACGGAGCTGATCCGGTCACCTGTATGCCGTCCATGTCTTGAGTTCAGTCCAAGCGTTGAGGAGGACGCATGACGGAGCTTTCTCTCCCTCAGCAGTTGGACCGATCCACCCCTCTCGCCGCCGCAGTGCTCACGGACGAAAACCGAGTGCTCGTCGCGGTGATCGCCGTCGTCGCCCTGGCGGCACTCGTGGTCGCGGGCGTCCTGGTGCGCCAGGTTCTCGCGGCCGGCGAGGGCACCGACAGCATGAAGAAGATCGCGGCAGCAGTCCAGGAGGGCGCGAACGCCTATCTGGCCCGTCAGTTGCGCACACTCGGCGTATTCGCGGTGATCGTGTTTTTCCTGCTCATGCTGCTGCCCGCGGACGACTGGAATCAACGTGCGGGACGATCGGCGTTCTTCCTGATCGGGGCGGCGTTCTCGGCAGCCACCGGTTATATCGGCATGAGGCTCGCCGTACGCAGTAATGTGCGGGTCGCCGCAGCGGCACGCGAGGCGACCCCGGCGGTGGGTGAACCGGAAAAGGATCTCACCCTCGTCTCGCACCAGGCGATGAAAATCGCATTTCGCACGGGCGGCGTTGTCGGCATGTTCACCGTGGGGCTCGGCCTGCTGGGCGCCTCCTGTGTGGTGCTGGTGTACGCGGCCGACGCACCGAAAGTGCTGGAGGGCTTCGGGCTCGGGGCGGCGCTGATCGCGATGTTCATGAGGGTCGGCGGCGGCATCTTCACCAAGGCCGCCGACGTCGGCGCCGACCTGGTCGGCAAGGTCGAGCAGGGCATCCCGGAGGACGACCCGCGCAACGCCGCGACCATCGCCGACAACGTGGGCGACAACGTGGGCGACTGCGCGGGCATGGCGGCCGACCTCTTCGAGTCGTACGCCGTGACGCTGGTCGCCGCGCTGATCCTCGGCAAGGTGGCCTTCGGCGACTCGGGACTGGCGTTCCCGCTGCTCGTGCCGGCGATCGGCGTGCTCACGGCCATGATCGGCATCTTCGCGGTGGCGCCGCGGCGGGCCGACCGCAGCGGTATGAGCGCGATCAACCGCGGCTTCACCATCTCGGCGGTGATCTCGCTCGTCCTGGTCGCGGTCGCCGTGTTCGTCCACCTGCCCGCCACGTACGCGGAACTGGACGGCGTCACCGACGTGGCGATCCGGGCCAAGTCCGGTGACCCGCGGGTCCTCGCGCTCGTCGCGGTCGCCATCGGCATCGTGCTGGCCGCGGTGATCCAGCAGCTCACGGGCTACTTCACCGAGACCACCCGGCGGCCCGTCCGGGACATCGGAAGATCCTCGCTCACCGGTCCCGCGACCGTGGTCCTGGCCGGCATCTCGCTCGGCCTGGAATCGGCCGTCTACACCGCCCTGTTGATCGGCCTCGGCGTGTACGGCGCGTTCCTGCTGGGCGGTACGTCGATCATGCTGGCGCTGTTCGCCGTGGCGCTGGCGGGCACCGGCCTGCTCACCACGGTCGGGGTGATCGTCGCGATGGACACCTTCGGACCGGTCAGTGACAACGCGCAGGGCATCGCCGAGATGTCCGGCGACGTCCGGGGCGCCGGAGCACAGGTGCTCACCGACCTGGACGCCGTCGGCAACACCACCAAGGCCATCACGAAGGGCATCGCGATCGCCACCGCCGTACTCGCCGCGTCGGCGCTGTTCGGCTCCTACCGTGACGCGATCACCACCGGCGCGCGGGACGTGGGCGTGAGACTCACCGGCGACGGCGCGCCCATGACCCTGATGATGGACATCTCCCAGCCGAACAACCTGGTCGGCCTGATCGCCGGCGCGGCGGTCGTCTTCCTCTTCTCGGGACTGGCGATCAACGCGGTGTCGCGCTCGGCGGGTGCCGTGGTCTTCGAGGTACGCCGGCAGTTCCGCGAGCGGCCCGGGATCATGGATTACACGGAGAAACCGGAGTACGGCAAGGTCGTCGACATCTGCACCAGGGACGCCCTGCGGGAGCTGGCCACGCCCGGGTTGCTGGCCGTACTGGCGCCCGTCTTCATCGGGTTCACGCTCGGCGTGGGGGCGCTCGGCGCGTTCCTGGCGGGCGCGATCGGCGCGGGCACGCTGATGGCGGTGTTCCTCGCCAACTCCGGCGGAGCCTGGGACAACGCCAAGAAGCTGGTGGAGGACGGCCACCACGGCGGCAAGGGCAGCGAGGCCCACGCGGCGACGGTCATCGGCGACACGGTCGGCGACCCGTTCAAGGACACCGCGGGACCCGCGATCAACCCCCTGCTGAAGGTCATGAACCTGGTGTCGCTGCTCATCGCCCCCGCGGTCATCAAGTTCTCCTACGGCCCCGAACAGAGCGCCGGCGTACGGATCGTGATCGCGGTGCTCGCGCTCGGCGTCGTCGTCGGCGCGGTCTGCGTCTCGAAACGGCGCGGGATCGCCATGGGTGACGAGGACGACGCCGGAACCGAGCCCAAGTCGGCCGATCCGGCGGTCGTTTCCTAGCGACCGGGCCCGGGGCGGAGTGAAATCGCAGCTCAAGGGGCGTATATACGGTCGGCATTGACGTCTCGTCGCACCGCACCGGTGCGGGTAATCCGTGACAGTGAGCCTTCTCTCGCTTGGTGCAAATGGCTCCAATGGAGTCATAGCGGCTGCCCGGCATGCGTTTGTCGCCCATCTGGCGTGTATGTTCCGGGGCCGAGAGTCATGGAAGGGACCAACCGGTGAAGAAAAAGCTCGCGGCCGTGCTGTCCGGCGGTGCGGTACTGGTACTGGCGCTGACGGGATGCGGCAGCGACAACAACGAAGAGCTGGACTCCTGGGCCAAGCAGGTCTGCGACGAGGTGCAGCCCCAGGCCAAGCGCATCGCGTCGGCCAACGCCGCGATCCAGAAGGAGACCTCGGACAACAGCACGCCGGAAGAGGTCCAGAAGACCGACTCCAAGGCCTTCCACGACATGTCCGACGCCTACAAGGCGATCGGCGCCGCCGTCGACCGGGCCGGTGCGCCCGACGTCGACAACGGCGAGAAGAAGCAGAAGGACGCGGTGAAGGAGCTCAACGGCATCTCCTCCGCCTACGCCTCCCTGAAGAAGAAGGTCGACGCGCTCGACACCAAGGACCAGGCGAAGTTCGCCGACGGCCTGAAGGACGTCGCCACCGAGCTCGACAAGCTCGGCAAGAGCGGCAACAACGCCCTGAAGACGCTGGAGGAGGGCGAGGTCGGCGAGGCCATGGGCAGGCAGGAGAGCTGCAAGTCGGCCACGGCGCCGGCGGACGCCGGCTAGCGCCGACCCGCTGCCGCACGGCGTCGGCTCCCGGCACGCGCGGGTGCCGGGAGCCGACGCACACGCACGTGCCCGCGCGCAGCGAGCGGGAGAGCCGCCGGGAGTCGGCACGCACGCGCGTGCGGTGAACGCGACGGACCCGACCGGACCGGCACGCACGCGTGGGAGCGATGGCCGGACAGCCGGTCCCCACGCGTGTGAGCGATGCCGGACAGCCGGTGCGCACGTGTGTGAGCGCCCGCCGGGCAGCCGGTGCGCACGCGCGCGATGTCGGTGCGAGCGGACACAATGGGGTCGTGAGTAACGCCACCCTGTCGCCGCTGCCCTCCGCCGACCGACCCGAGACCGCCGCCCGGCTCCGCGACGCCCTGCTCGGGGCCTCCTTCACCGCCGACGGACTGCTCGACCTGCTCGGCGCCCCCGCGTACGCGGCGCTGGCGCGCAGCGAGACCGTGCCCGCGCTCCGGGCGACCCGCGGGGACACGCCGCTGGAGATGCTCGTCCGGCTGTTCCTCCTCCAGCAGCCCGTGCCGTACGCCCGCGTGGCGGACGTCCTGCCCGTCGACGCGTGCCTGGAGACGGGCTGGCTGGCACGCACCGGAAGCGACGGGATCGCCGCGGCCGTGGACGTCCGGCCGTACGGCGGGCCCGGCGGCGAGGACTGGTTCATCGTGTCCGACCTCGGCTGCGCCGTGGGTGGCGCCGGCGGCATCGCCAGCCGCGCCGAGGGTGTCGTCCTCGGCGTCGGCGGCGCCTCCACGACCCTGGCCGGCATCACCGTCCGTACGCCCGTCGCCGCCGCGCTCGACCTCGGCACCGGGTCCGGCATCCAGGCGCTGCACGCCTCCCGGCACGCCACACGTGTGACGGCCACCGACGTCAACCCGCGCGCCCTGCACATCACCGCGCTCACCCTGGCGCTGTCCGGCGCCCCGGCCGCGGACCTGCGGGAGGGCTCGCTGTTCGAGCCCGTCAAGGACGGGGAGGCGTACGACCTGATCGTGTCGAATCCGCCGTTCGTGATCTCGCCCAATGCCCGGCTCACCTACCGCGACGGCGGAATGGGCGGGGACGACCTGTGCCGCACGCTCGTTCAGCAGGCGGGGGAGCGGTTGACCGAGGGCGGGTTCGCGCAGTTCCTCGCCAACTGGCAGCACGTCGAGGGGGAGGACTGGCAGGACAGACTCAGGTCGTGGGTGCCGCGCGGCTGTGACGCGTGGATCGTGCAGCGCGAGGTGCAGGACGTCACGCAGTACGCCGAGCTGTGGCTCAGGGACGCCGGGGACCACCGGGACGACCCGGCCGCGTACCGGGCGCGGTACGGCGCGTGGCTCGACGAGTTCGAGGCGCGCAAGGTGAGAGCGGTGGGCTTCGGGTGGATCACGCTGCGCAGGACCGGCTCCGCCGTGCCGTCGGTCACCGCCGAGGAGTGGCCGCATCCGGTCGAGCAGCCGCTCGGCGACGTGGTCCGGGCGCACTTCACCCGCCTCGACTACTTGCGGACGCACGACGACGCGGCCCTTCTCGAACACCGCTTCAGGCTCGCCGCAGAGGTCGTACAGGAACAGGTGGGGCTGCCCGGAGCCGAGGACCCGGAGCACGTCGTGCTGCGGCAGAACCGAGGCATGCGCCGGGCCACCAAGGTCGACACGGTCGGCGCGGGCTTCGCCGGCGTCTGTGACGGCTCGATGAGCGCGGGCCGCATCCTGGACGCCATCGCCCAGCTGCTCGGCGAGGACCCGGTACTGCTGCGCGACCGCACCCCCGGGCAGATCCGGCTGCTGGTGGAGCAGGGGTTCCTGGAACCGGTGGTGTGACGTACGCGCCGCACGGCGGCACGGGTGGGGTGACCCACTGTGCCCACGCCGTAGGGGGTGCAGGGGCGCACCCCACGGTGGTGTGGGTGACATGACGTGTATGCCACATGTGAGCGCGGGGTGACGTACGCGCCACTTGGCAGCGGCGAAATCAGGCCGACCTGAGCGCGGACAGTGTGGGGAACCCTGCGTGTACGGGCCGGACGTGAGCTCTGTGACAACCGGGGCCCGAGCGACGTGACCGGCGTCTCCTTTCCGGCCCGGCCCGGCAGTCCCGTTCGGGTCGGCCCCGCCCCCAGCCCGGGCCCGGCAGTCGGACCAGCAGGCGCGCGCCGGGCGCGCGGGCCCGGCGGATCACGGAACAGGCCGGTCGGCGTTCATCCCCGGTTCGTCTCGAAGCCGCGCCCTGCGTGGCTGCCTCACGGTGCCAGGCACGCACGGACTAAAAGTAAGGGGCGCCGAAGCCGTGGACCGCGGCCGGTGATCTCCCCGGGGACCGGTGTTCGCCCTGCTCGGAGGCGGTCTCGCGCTATGGATTACGGCCCCCGGCTCCGGCAGTGCCGACCCGTCGCCCACGGTGAGGGTCCCCTCGTGCCGGCGACCGTCGCCGGCGCCGCCGCGCTGCTCGCGCTCGCTCCCGGGACACGGTGCTTCAGTCGCGCCGAAGTGGCGCGGGGCCCGCCCCCGGGGTGCGGAGCGGATCGTACGGGGAACCCGCCGGTCCGAGAAATGGGAAGCGTGCGCTCCGGAAGTCGTCGAACGGGACGGCCGACACTCCGTGCGGCGGGAATGGTGGTAGTCGGGTTACCGTTCGAGTGGCCGTTGCGGGCTTTTACCGCTTGACACGTAGGCGGGATGTACCGTCACACTCCGCAGCGTCAGCACGACCCGCCCCCGGGATTCAAGACCTGGGGAGCCCCCCAGCGTCGACCGGAGAGAAGAGCGAAGTTGTCCCCGACCAGCGAGACCGCGAACGGCGGCCGCCGACTCGTCATCGTCGAGTCCCCTGCCAAGGCGAAGACGATCAAGGGCTATCTGGGCCCTGGATACATCGTCGAGGCGAGCGTCGGGCACATTCGCGACCTCCCCAACGGTGCCGCCGAGGTGCCGGACAAGTACACCGGTGAGGTCCGCCGCCTCGGTGTGGACGTCGAACATGACTTCCAGCCGATTTATGTGGTCAACGCCGACAAGAAGGCCCAGGTCAAGAAGCTCAAGGACCTGCTGAAGGAATCCGACGAGCTCTTCCTCGCCACCGATGAGGACCGCGAGGGCGAGGCCATCGCCTGGCACCTGCAGGAAGTCCTCAAGCCCAAGATCCCCGTGAAGCGCATGGTGTTCCACGAGATCACCAAGGACGCGATCCGGGCGGCCGTGGCCAACCCGCGTCAGCTCAACCAGAAGCTGGTCGACGCCCAGGAGACCCGCCGCATCCTCGATCGTCTCTACGGCTACGAGGTCTCGCCGGTCCTGTGGAAGAAGGTCATGCCGCGCCTGTCGGCCGGCCGCGTCCAGTCCGTCGCGACCCGGCTCGTGGTCGAGCGGGAACGCGAGCGCAGGGCCTTTCGTTCCGCTGAGTACTGGGACCTGACGGGCACCTTTGCCCCCACTCTCGACCTCGCTCGGGCGGGGGGACCCCCGTTCGGCGGCGCCGGTGACCCGTCGTCGCTGGTCGCCCGCCTCCAGACCGTCGACGGCAGGCGGGTCGCGCAGGGCCGCGACTTCGACTCCCTGGGACAACTGAAGAGCGCGAACACCCTCCACCTCGACGAGGCGAACGCCCGCGCACTGGCCGCCGCCCTGCAGAACACGCGGTTCGCGGTCCGCTCCGTCGAGTCCAAGCCGTACCGCCGCTCGCCGTACGCCCCGTTCCGTACGACGACGCTGCAGCAGGAGGCCAGCCGCAAGCTCGGCTTCGGCGCGAAGGTCACGATGCAGGTCGCGCAGAAGCTGTACGAGAACGGCTACATCACCTACATGCGTACGGACTCCACGACCCTGAGCGAGACGGCCGTCGCGGCCGCCCGCGCCCAGGTGACGCAGCTGTACGGCGCCGACTACCTCCCGCCCCAGCCCCGTACGTACGCGGGCAAGGTCAAGAACGCGCAGGAGGCGCACGAGGCGATCCGCCCCTCCGGCGACCGCTTCCGCACGCCCGCGGAGACCGGCCTGACCGGCGACCAGTTCAAGCTGTACGAACTGATCTGGAAGCGGACCGTCGCCTCCCAGATGAAGGACGCCACCGGCAACAGCGTCACCGTGAAGATCGGCGGCGCCGCCTCCGACGGCCGGGACGTCGAGTTCAGCGCGTCCGGCAAGACGATCACTTTCCACGGCTTCCTGAAGGCGTACGTCGAAGGCGCCGACGACCCGAACGCCGAGCTGGACGACCGCGAGCGCCGTCTGCCGCAGGTCACCGAGGGCGACGCGCTGACGGCCGAGGAGATCACGGTCGACGGGCACGCCACCAAGCCCCCGGCCCGCTACACCGAGGCCAGCCTCGTCAAGGAGCTCGAAGAGCGCGAGATCGGCCGCCCGTCGACGTACGCGTCGATCATCGGCACGATCCTCGACCGCGGCTACGTGTTCAAGAAGGGCACCGCCCTCGTGCCGTCCTTCCTGTCCTTCGCCGTCGTCAACCTCCTGGAGAAGCACTTCGGCCGCCTCGTCGACTACGACTTCACCGCCCGGATGGAGGACGACCTCGACCGCATCGCCCGCGGCGAGGCCCAGGCCGTGCCGTGGCTGCGGCGCTTCTACTTCGGTGAGGGCCCGGGCCACGGCGGCGCGGCCGACGCCGGCAACGGCGACGGCGACCACCTCGGCGGCCTCAAGGAACTCGTCACCGACCTGGGCGCGATCGACGCGCGCGAGGTGTCGTCGTTCCCGGTGGGCAGCGGCATAGTGCTGCGCGTGGGCCGCTACGGCCCGTACATCGAGCGCGGCGAGAAGGACACCGAGCAGCACCAGCGCGCGGACATCCCCGAGGACCTGGCGCCCGACGAGCTGACCGTCGAACTGGCCGAGGAACTGCTCGCCAAGCCGAGCGGCGACTACGAACTGGGCACCGACCCGGAGACCGGCCACGCGATCGTCGCCAAGGACGGCCGCTACGGTCCGTACGTCACCGAAATCCTCCCCGAGGGCACCCCGAAGACCGGCAAGAACGCCGTCAAGCCACGCACCGCCTCCCTCTTCAAGTCGATGTCGCTGGACACGGTGACCCTCGAGGACGCGCTGAAGCTGATGTCGCTGCCGCGCGTCGTCGGCGCCGACGCCGAGGGCCAGGAGATCACCGCGCAGAACGGCCGCTACGGCCCGTACCTGAAGAAGGGGACGGACTCGCGGTCCCTGCAGGCCGAGGAACAGCTCTTCACGATCACGCTGGAAGAGGCGCTGGCGATCTACGCCCAGCCCAAGCAGCGCGGCCGGGCCGCGGCCAAGCCGCCGCTGAAGGAGCTGGGCACCGACCCGGTCAGCGAGAAGCCGGTCGTCGTCAAGGACGGCCGCTTCGGCCCGTACGTCACCGACGGGGAGACCAACGCGACCCTGCGCTCCGGCGACAGCGTCGAGACGATCACCCCCGAGCGCGGCTTCGAGCTCCTCGCCGAGAAGCGCGCCAAGGGCCCCGCCAAGAAGACGGCGAAGAAGACCGCGGCCAAGAAGGCCCCCGCGAAGAAGGCACCGGCCAAGAAGACGGCCGCCAAGAAGACCACGGCGAAGAAGACGGCCGCGAAGAAGACCACGGCGGCCAAGACGTCGCCGGAGGACTGACCGGCCGCCAGGACGTGCCGTCCGGGCGGTTCGGCCCGCGTACGTGGCCGAACGCCCTCGGAGCCGGACGCCGGGCGAGTGAAGCCGCCGCCCGGTGGCCGGAGTTCGACACCTCCCGATATGCGGGCTTCGCAAAGGGAACGCCCCGGTGCCTCGTCGACGCCGGGGCCCCCGTACGCCCGGACGGGGCCCCGGGCTGTCGGTGCGGCCCGATAGGCTGAACGCATGACGCGAGCCGAGCAGCCAGCCGAGCAGTCAACGGCCCCTCACGCGGCCCCCGACGACGCACTGGTCGCGGACTCCCGCGAGCGCGCCGTCCGCGCACTGCTGCGCCGACCGCAGCTGAAGCGCTTGTGGAGCGCACATCTCGTCAGCGGTGTCGGTGACACCCTCGCTCTCCTCGTCCTGGTCCTGCTGGTCCTCCAGACGGCCATCGCCGAGGGTTCCTTCGGGGGCGGCTACCGGGGCGCGGCGTTCGCAGTGGCGACCGTTTTCGGCGTGCGCATCCTCGCCACGCTGCTCTTCGGAGCGGCCCTTCTCGGCCCCCTCACGACGCTGACCTCGCCCGACGGCCCGCTCGACCGCCGCTGGACGATGGTCGGCGCGGACGGGCTGCGAGCCGCGCTGCTGATCGTCGCGCCGCTGTGGATCGACTGGATGCCCGAGGACGCCCTCGCCGCCCTCCTCGTCACCGCCTTCGTGGCCGGTGTCGCCGAGCGGTTCTGGGGCGTGTGCCGCGAGAGCGCGGCCCCCGCGCTGCTGCCGGGCCCGCCGCCGGAGGGCGCGACCATACGACCGCTGCCGGACCACCTGGACGCCCTGCGCCGCCTGTCGCTGCGCACCGGTTTCCTGGCCATACCGCTCGCCGGCGCCGTACTGCTCGTCGCCGGGCTGGTGAACAACCTGCTCGGCGCCGGCATCGCCTGGTTCGACCAGCACCAGGCGGCCCTCGGCTCGTACACCGCGGCGGGACTGTTCGCCGCGTCCCTGTCCGTGCTGACGTTCCTGGAGCTGCCCGGCACGCGCACGCCGCGCGCGCGGTCCCCGCTCGAGGGGATGCGCCGCCCGAAGACGGCCGGCGCCGCCGAGAAGGGCCGCACCGGCGCGATACCGCTGCTCGTCCTGGCCTGCGCGGCCGTCGCGGGCGCGGTGGCCGCCGCGGTCGGTGTGACCGTGCTGCACGCCAAGGACCTGGGCGGCGGCCCCGTCCTGTTCGGCCTGCAGGTGCTCGCGCTGACCGGCGGCGTCGTCGTCGGCATCCGCACGGCGCCCGCCGTCCTCCCCTCGCTGTCCCGGCGGCGGCTCCTCGCGCTCGCCATCGCCTCCACCGGCGTCGCGCTGCTCGCCGCGGGTCTCGTGCCGGACGTCACCAGCGTCGTGGTGATCCTCGCGCTGGCCGGCATCGGCGCGGGCGTGGCCGCCAACACCGGGCACACCCTCCTCGACCAGGAGACCGAGCCGCAGCGCCGCGCCCGGGTCACCGGGCACCTGCACGCCGTCGTGCGGTTCTTCGTGGCGCTCGGCGCGGTGGCCGCCCCCGTGGTCGCCGCCGGCATCGGGCCGCACCGGCTGGAGAACGGCAGGTTCGTGTTCGCGCACGGCGGCGCCGCGTTCACGCTGATGCTGGTCGGCGCGCTGCTCCTGCCGGTGGCCGCGCTGGTGCTGGCCAAGGTCGACGACCGGTCCGGCGTACCCCTGCGGCACGACCTGCGGGACGCGGTCCTCGGCGGCGACGACCCGGAGCCCGTGCCCGCCACGTCCGGCTTCTTCATCGCCCTGGAGGGCGGCGACGGCGCCGGCAAGTCCACGCAGGCCGAGGCGCTCGCCGAGTGGATCCGCTCCAAGGGCCACGAGGTCGTCCTCACCCGCGAGCCGGGCGCGACGCCGGTCGGCAAGCGACTGCGCTCGATCCTGCTGGACGTCTCCAGCGCCGGACTGTCGCACCGCGCGGAGGCACTGCTGTACGCGGCCGACCGCGCGGAGCACGTGGACACCGTCGTGCGGCCCGCCCTGGAGCGGGGCGCGGTGGTCATCTCCGACCGGTACATCGACTCCTCGGTGGCCTACCAGGGCGCGGGCCGCGACCTGTCGCCGACCGAGATCGCCCGGATCAACCGCTGGGCCACCAACGGGCTCGTACCCCACCTGACCGTGCTGCTGGACGTCGCCCCGGAGGCCGCGCGCGAGCGGTTCACCGAGGCGCCGGACCGGCTGGAGTCGGAGCCCGCCGAGTTCCACGCGCGCGTGCGGTCCGGTTTCCTCACGCTGGCCGCGGCCGACCCCGGGCGCTACCTGGTGGTGGACGCCGGCCAGGAGCCCGAGGCCGTCACCGCGGTCGTCCGGCACCGGCTCGACCAAGTGCTTCCGCTGTCCGAGGCCGAGATCCAGGCCCGCGCCGAGGCCCGCCGCAGGGCCGAGGAGGAAGCCAGGCGCAAGGCGGAGGAAGAGGCCCGGCGCAAGGCCGAGGAGGAGCGCCTGGAGCGCGAGCGCCAGGAGCATCTGGCCCGGCTGCGCGCCGAGGAGGAGGAGCGCAAGCGGCGCGAGCTGGAAGAGGCGCAGCGCCGCGAGGCCGAACGGCAGGCGGAGGAGGCCCGGCAGCGGGCCGAGGAAGCCCGCCGCAAGGCGGAGGAGGAGCGGGCCCGCCTCCTCGCCGAGGAGAAGATCCGCGCCGAGGAAGAGGCCCGGCGCAAGGCCGAGGAGGACCGCCGCCGCAAGCAGGCCGAGGAAGAGGCGCGGTTGCGCGCCGAGGCCGAGGCACTGCGCCTGGAGAAGCAGCGGAAGGCCGAGGAGGCGCTGCTGCGCGCCGAAGAGGCCCGGCGCCAGGCTGAGCAGGCGGCTGCGGCGGCAGCGGCGGGACCGCGGCCGACGGCGCCCGAGGCGGCCCAGACGCCCCGCCGGGCGGCACCGCCGGACGCGGCGACCGTGCCGACACCGGTCGTCCGGCCGGCCGACGACACCGCGGTCCTGCGGCCGGTCCGCGACGAGTGGGACGAGCGGGACGAGCAGCGCGGTTCGGGAGGCGTCCCCGAGTCCGAGGTGACCACGGAGCTCCCCCAGCCGTCGCACCCGGGCACCGCCGACGAGACGGCCGTACTGCCGCCGGTGCGGGAGGACGGCCCCGCGGACCGCGTACCCCCGGGCTACTTCCGGGACGCGGAAGCCTCCCCCTGGCCGGACGGCACCGACGGACGCACGCGCGAGCTGCCCCAGGTGGGCGCCGAGGAGGCACCCCGTCGCCGCCAACGCCCGGACTGGGCGGAGGAGACCCCGCTGGACGACCTGCCCACCCTGGCGGACGAACTGCTGGGCCCGCACGACGACGAGTACGACGAGGACGGAGGCGGCGGCCGGGGCAGGGGCCGGCGGCGCTGATCGGTGAAGGGGCCCGGCGGGGTTGACCGCCGGGCCCCACTCTTCGGTGAGGGGCGTACGGGCTCGGGTCGGGGAGGGGGAATGGTGCCGGCGCCAGTGTCCGGATCGGTGGAACCGTCGTCCCTCGACGGCCGATGCCCCACCCGGCGGTGGCCGGTCGACGGTGGCCGGTGGCGGCGCCGGCGGTGCCGGTCCGGGACATTGGGGCCCGCGGTACCCGTGGCTGTCCGCCGAGCCGGTCCGGGCCGTCCCGGCTCTCCCTCCCCCCACCCCACGGCGCGCGGAGTTGTCAGTGCCCGCCCGCACAATGGATCCCGCAAGGCTGTACGTGATGGATCCCGCAAGGCGGACCGTGTTGGAAGGGCGGCGTGACGCATGACCGTGTGGGACGACCTCGTGGGGCAGGAGCGGGTGAGCGAGCAGCTCGCCGCCGCTGCCCGGGACGCCGACGCCCTCGTGACCGCGGCGGCGACCGGCGCGCCCGCGCCCGAGGCGTCGAAGATGACGCACGCCTGGCTGTTCACGGGTCCGCCCGGCGCCGGGTACATCCAGGCGGCGCGGGCCTTCGCCGCCGCCCTGCAGTGCGTGAGCCCCGACCGCGCCCTCGGCGGAGCACCCGGCTGCGGCTTCTGCGACGGCTGTCACACGGCTTTGATCGGCACGCACGCGGACGTCAGTACGGTCACGGCGGTCGGCGCGCAGATCCGGGTCGAGGACATGAGGGACACGGTCCGCAAGTCGTTCACCGCCCCGGCGACGGGCCGCTGGCAGGTCATCCTCGTCGAGGACGCCGAGCGCCTGAACGAGAAGTCGGCGAACGCCGTCCTCAAGGCCGTCGAGGAGCCGGCGCCCCGCACCGTCTGGCTGCTGTGCGCGCCCTCGGTCGAGGACGTACTGCCCACCATCCGCTCCCGTTGCCGCCTTCTGACGCTGAGTACCCCGTCGGTGGACGCCGTCGCCGACATGCTCGTTCGGCGCGAGGGCGTCGAGCCCGGCGTCGCGACGGCCGCCGCCCGCGCCACCCAGGGGCACGTGGAGCGGGCGCGCCGGCTGGCCACCGACCCCGCGGCCCGCGAGCGCCGGGCCGCCGTGCTCAAGCTGCCCCTGCGCGTCGGCGACATCGGCGGCTGCCTCAAGGCCGCGCAGGAACTGGTCGACGCCGCCGCGGCCGACGCCAAAACGCTCGCCGACGAGACGGACTCCAGGGAGACCGAGGAGATGAAGGCGGCGCTCGGTGCGGCGCAGGGCGGCCGGCTGCCGCGTGGCACGGCGGGCGTGATCAAGGATTTGGAGGAGAACCAGAAGCGCCGCCGGACGCGGACGCAGCGCGACAGCCTCGACCTGGCCCTGACCGACCTCACCGCCTTCTACCGCGACGTCCTCGCCCTCCAGCTCGGCTCCCGTATCGCGATCGCCAACGTCGACGCCGAGGACGCCCTGGACCGGATCGCCCGCGGCAGTACGCCGGAAGCCACCCTGCGCCGCATAGAGGCGATCGCCGCCTGCCGCGACGCCCTCGACCGCAACGTGGCCCCGCTCCTCGCGGTGGAGGCGATGACGATGGCCCTCAGAGCAGGCTGAAGCCGAGGACCGGGCCGGATCACGCTCCGGGGTCGCGCGAGAGTGACACCCTCACCCGTACGAGGCACGTGAACGCACAGTTCGTGTGCGAGGGGTTGCACACAGTTACGCTCCCTTGATGATCACCAGGCGCACTCTTCCCTGCCGATCCCGTACCACCAGGATCGGCATCGGCCTCCTCGCCGCCGTCGGTCTGCTGGTCCCGGCCTGTTCCGGCGAAGGCGCGTCGGGCACGGCCGGCTCGGCCGTCGGAGGAACAGCCGCTCTGGCCGCACTGCCGAGGAGCACCCCGGCGGGGCTGTCGCCCTACTACGAGCAGAAACTGAAGTGGCGCGGCTGCGGTGCCGCCGGCTCCCAGTGCGCCACGCTCAGAGTGCCACTCGACTACGGCACGGCGTCGTCCGGCGACATCCGCCTCGCGGTCACCCGCAAGAAGGCCACGGGGCCGGGCGAACGGCTCGGCTCGCTGCTGGTGAACCCGGGCGGGCCGGGGGGCTCGGCGGTCGACTACCTCCAGGCGTACGCCGGTGTCGGCTACCCGGCCGACGTCCGCGCCCGGTACGACATGGTGGCGGTCGACCCGCGCGGCGTGGCCCGCAGCGCACCCGTGGAGTGTCTCGACGGGCGGGAGATGGACACGTACACGCAGACGGACGTCACACCGGACGACGACAAGGAGACGGACGCGCTCGTCGCCGCGTACCGGACCTTCGCGGAGGGCTGCGGCAACGACGCGCCTCGGTTGCTGCGCCACCTGTCCACGGTCGAGGCGGCGCGGGACATGGACATCCTGCGGACCGTCCTCGGCGACGAGAAGCTGAACTTCGTGGGGGCGTCGTACGGGACGTTTCTCGGCGCGACGTACGCCGGGCTGTTCCCCGACCGTGCGGGGCGGCTCGTGCTGGACGGCGCGATGGACCCGTCGCTGTCCGCGCGACGGCTGAACCTCGAACAGGCGGCGGGCTTCGAGACGGCGTTCCAGGCCTTCGCGAAGGACTGCGTACGACGACCCGACTGCCCCCTGGGCAGCCGGAACACCACACCGGACCAGGTCGGCAAGAACCTGAAGGCGTTCCTTGGCCGTCTCGACAGGCGCCCCGCCCCCACCGGCGACGCCGACGGCCGCCGCCTCACCGAGTCCCTCGCGACGACCGGCGTGGTCGCCGCGCTGTACGACGAGAGCGCCTGGGAGCAACTGCGCGAGGCGCTCTCGGCGGCGATGAGGGAGAACGACGGCGCGGGCCTGCTCTTCCTGTCCGACAGCTACTACGAGCGCGACACCGACGGCGGCTACAGCAACCTCATGTTCGCCAACGCCGCCGTGAACTGCCTCGACCTCCCGGCCGCCTTCGACGGCCCCGACGAGGTGCGCGAGGCGCTGCCGGCCTACGAGAAGGCGTCCCCGGTGTTCGGTGAGAACATGGCGTGGTCCTCGCTGAACTGCGCGTACTGGCCGGTGGCACCGTCCGGCGAACCGCACCGCATCACGGCGGCCGGCGCCGATCCGATCATCGTGGTCGGCACCACCCGCGACCCGGCGACGCCGTACCGCTGGGCGCGGTCCCTGGCCACTCAGCTGTCCTCGGCGCGCCTGCTGACGTACGAGGGAGACGGGCACACGGCCTACGGCCGGGGCAGCGCGTGCATCGACTCCGCGATCAACGCGTACCTGCTCCGCGGAACCCCGCCGACGGATGAAAAGCGCTGCTCATAGGGGGTGCCGCGAGCCCGACCCCGTACGGCACCCTGCTTCGTACCGGCCCTGACGGAACACCCACGGGGCCGGTACGGAGCACCCTCGGAAACTGTGTAGACTTACCGACGTTGCTGATCGCACCATGGTGTCGGCAGCACGCCGCCTTAGCTCAGATGGCCAGAGCAACGCACTCGTAATGCGTAGGTCTCGGGTTCGAATCCCGAAGGCGGCTCTGGAGAAGCCCCAGGACTCACTCGCCGTGACCTGGGGCTTTTCCCTGTTGGGGCAAATTGTCACACGGCCGAGGTGCTGTGAGATGGCTTCTGTGAGCGGAGCGGGTCGGGAGCCTACTCTCTGGGCTTCTTCCGGGGACGGCTTTCTTGGCCGTCTGCTCCCCCTTTGCGACCCGTGCGTCGGTCCACACCAAGGCCTTCGGCTTGCGCACGGGGTCGACCTCGACGTGGGCGGCCGGGTTGAAGGTGAGTGCCGGCCGGGCCCGCTTGCCTCTGGCGTGCAGGGCATCGCAGCCGGTCAGCCGTCAAGGACGTGCGTGGTCAAGGTCGACTCTGTGCCACTCACGGCTGTCCATCGGCCATTCGGAGCGGGCGTCTCGCCCCATCTGAGTACACGTGCTCATGCATGTGATCGTGCCTCGGTGTTGGGTGGGCTCATGCTCGACGAGTTGCCGGGCTGGTGCGCGACGGGCGAGTGGAACACGCAGGTGGCCTGATCGATCGCTTCCTGCAACACGGTGACTGCAGACTGTCACTGCCGGTAGTTAGAGTCACTGGTACGGCTTCGGGTGGTCGGTTGTTCTGGCGGTACGGGGGAGGTCGTTGTGTTGCTGAGCGACGGTGGATCCGCGTCGGGGGCGTCGTGGGTATCCAGTGCGTTCGATGCACCACGGGACGCTGTCGGCGCGCAGGCTGACATGGCCACCGAGCTGTCGTCGTTCACGATGTTCCGGAGGCGCATCGACGAACTGATCCGTGACCTGAGGGGATCAGACACGGGGCCGAAGAGGATCGGGCAGGAGCAGCTCGTACGCCATCAACTCGGCGGCGGAGACGGGGCGTGGGCGGAGGCGGCCGGGCTGTTCTCCGCGTACGAGACGGTGATCAGCGAGCTGGAGACGCTGTCGAAGCTGTTGTCGGACTCCATGGAGGGCATGGGCATCGCCGTGCTGGTCTCGCACAAGGGCTACCAGAACATCGACCTTGACATCCGCGACCGCATGGCCGCGATCAGCGCGGAGACCACGGAGCACTACGGCGGCAGTTACGATCACGGACTTTCTCAGCAGGGCCGGACCAGCGGGGGCGGGCAGGCATCGGTGGGCGGCGACGCGGGAGGCTCGATCTGATGTCTGGCACAGGGACCGGTGGCGATACATCCTTCGAGGACATGAGCCACGAGCAGATGTTGGCGTGGCTGGATCAGGCGAACCCGGGGACCGTACAGGCCGCTGCCGACCGGCTGGTGGCAGCGGCGAAGGAGATCCGGAAGATCGCCGAGGAACTGAAGGTCCGTCCGCAGTGGGTGGAGTGGAAAGGCGAGGGCGCGGACGCTTTCCGTACCTGGGCCGGCGATCTGGCCAACTCCACGCTGCGATTGGGGCATTTCAGCGAGGGCGCTGCGAAGTGGCTGGGCGAGACGTCCGGAGCGATCGCCCGGGCGCAGGCGTCGATCCCACGCGATGCCGGGAGCGCGCAGGTGAATCTGGAGGCGGCGCGGGCGGCGCGCAACGATCCAGATGCGGCTGCGGTGGCGGCCAAGTCCCAGAGTGAGCTCGCGGCCCTGGTGGCGCACAAAGAGGAGGTGCGCCAGCAGGCGGCGGCGCAGATGCGGAAGCTGGGGCAGACGTATGCGTGGTCGGCCACACAGATGGATGCGTTGGAGCGGCCGAGATTCCCGCCGCCGCCCACGGCGTTCGTGCCGACGGACAGCCGCTCGATCGGCCACGACGACACTGAGACTCGCCCTGGCAGCGTGATGAGCGCCTCCGTCTCCTCCGCACACCTGAGGCAAGGACGTGAGGGTTCCGCCGGCACTCCGGACCTGAGCCGGTCCCCGAGTGTGACATCGTCCGCGCACCGCACGCCGGTGGACGTGGAGCAGCCCACACGGATGGGCGTCGACTCCGTGGCCACGTCGCCTCAGAGTCCGCTGTCTCCGACGGTCGCGGCAGGCGGCCTGCCTGGCCCGGAACAGATGCATGGGGGAGTGACTCCGCAGACCGGCATGGCTCCTCCAGCGTTCGGGAACAGAGCCGGTGCTCCGGTCCATAGCTCGGCGGGGCATGGGCGGGCGTCTGGCATGGGCCGAATGCCCTTCCAGCCCGGCCAAGGCTCGACGTCGAATCCTGTGCGCATGCCAAGTGGTCCCAGCGCTGTCGGGACCAGTAGCGGCATCGTCGGCGGCCGCCCTGTCACGCCCCCGTGGGCAGGCCGACCGGGGCGATCCTGCGCGGCACGGGTGTAGGAGGGGAGAGCGCGGTCACGCGCGGCCCGATGGGGACGACTGCTGGTACCACGAGTCCGGCGGGACGCGTGGTGGGCCGGCAGAGCCAGGTCCCCGGCCGTCGTCCCCAGTTCTCGAACGGTGGGGTCATCGGCGATCGTCCGCTTCCGGACGACGGTGCGAGAAGCGGCCGTCCGCAGCAGCCGGGGCGTCTGGGAATAGGCACATCCGGACCTGGCAGTTCGGGTACGGCGGGCGGCGCCGGATCGGGGGGCCGCGGAATTGTGGGCGGCGCGTCCAGCGTGGTGCGTCCGGGGCAGAGTCAGAGTGTCGGTGGGGCCCGAGCGCCCCAGCCGAGTTCCCAGACGAGCCCTGGCGGCAGGAAGGGACGGCCGCACCACGCGGTCGAGGGTGAAGAGACCGGGCGCCAGGGCGGCGGTTTCGCTGTGCCGCCGGTCATTGACTGACCCATCCAGGAACGGAGACAGCGAAGGTCATGCGCACCAGCACTCGACGCAGACCCCGTCGTGCCGCGGCATCGGCGGTTCTCGGCCTGCTGCTGGCGGCCGCCGCAGGCACGCAGGCCCGCGCGGAGCCGACCCGCGAGGAGCAATGGTTCCTCGACGCGATGAAGGCCGAGCAGATGTGGCAGACCAGCACCGGCGAAGGCGTCACGGTCGCCGTCATCGACACCGGCGTCGACCCCGACAACCCCGATCTGAAGGGGCGCGTGCTGCCCGGAAAGGACCTTGCACCCGACCAGCCCGGCGACGAACACGCCGACTATGAGGGCCACGGCACGGGCATGGCCGGGCTGATCGCCGGAACCGGCGCGTACGGCGGCGGAAACGGCGCTTTCGGACTGGCCCCTGGCGTGATGATTCTCCCGGTCCGTCTGCCCAGTGCAGACACGGCAGCCAACCTGGCTGAGGCCGAGGAACGTTTCAACAAGGCAGTCGCACCGGCGATCCGCTACGCCGCCGACAAGGGCGCACAGGTCATCAACATCTCCCAGGCGGCTACGGAGGGCTCACCGCAGCTGACCGCGGCGGTGAAGTACGCCCTCGGCGAAGGATCGCTGATCTTCGCCGGCGTCGGGAACAAGGGAAGCGGGGCCAACGAGGTGATGTACCCGGCCGCCACGCCGGGAGTGGTCGGTGTGGCGGCGGTGGGCAAGGACCTGCGCAGAACCGCCGAGTCGGAGCACGGGCCGCAGGTGGACATGGCTGCCCCGGGCGAGGACATGGTGCACGCCTGTGACAGCGAGACCGGGCTGTGCCGGGGCCACGGCACCAGCGACGCCACCGCCCTCGCCTCCGCCAGTGCCGCCCTGATCTGGGCCGAGCACCCGACCTGGACCAACAACCAGATCCTGCGAGTCATGCTGAACACCATCGGCGCCCCCACCGACGGCGCCGATCGCAACGACTCCATTGGCTACGGCATCGTCCGCCCCCGTATCGCCCTGCAAAGCTCCGGCGACCCGGGCCCCGCCGGCGCGTACCCGCTCCCCGATCTCGCAGCCGCCGCTTCGACATCACCGTCCCCTCAGACCTCGGAGACCGCGGGCGCCGACGCTCCGGCAGAGGACGACGGCTCCGCCGCGACGGCATCCGCGCCCAAGGACGGCACCACTCCCTGGGTCGCGCTGGGCATCGGAGGTGTCGTACTCCTCGGAGCCGCGATCGCGGTTCTTGCTGTCGTCCGCAGGCGTCGGGACCCCGCGGCTGCACTCCCCACCTCCGCGCCTGCCACCGGTCGATCCACCCACACACCGACCGGGTTCACGCCGCCTTCGTACGCGCCCCCGGGCACATCGGACAGTGTCACGTCGTCCGATCGAGGACCGGGTTCCGTCTGAGTACGGATATGCAGACGCCATGGTGGCCGATACGGATGGAGCACGTGATGTTGGGGCGTTACGGTACGTCGCGGTCACCACAGCACTGCGGGTACAGGTTCACATCCGCTCGGGACACACGATCTAGACACGGGGAGGGACCGCGCATGGCGTGGGAGGAATGGGAGCAGCTCAAGGCCGCAGCGGCCGAGCGGCACAGCACGCAGATGCAGCTCAACCAACTGCCCGCCGACCAAGGCGGCACCCGTTCCGGTGGCAGTGGCGGCGGTGTCCTCACACTGAGGTCCGACAAGGCGGCGTGGACCAAGGCGGCGGAAGGCCTCGGGTCGGTACGCGAGGACCTCGGCAAGGCGTGGGTGAAGGCGGAGTTGGGCCAGACGGGTCTCGGTAAAGAATCCGGGTGTCTGACCGCGGCGGCCCAGCAGGGCGTCTTCGACTCCTGGAAGCGCTACGTCAAGGACGTGAGCGAGGTGTGCGATGGGCTTGCCGACGTACTGGAGAAAGCAGGCAACGACCAGCTACGGACCGACGAAGCCATCAAGGCCGAAATCGCCAGGCTGAAGACCGAGTACTACGAAGACACGCCCGCCGACGGCCAGGCCGAGGGGCGGTGACCCGGACACATGGACCACCTGAAGCTCAAGGCCCTCAAGCCGACCGAGTACGCGGAGGCGGCCGACGGTTACCGCGCGATCAGCAGCATGGCCGATGCGGCCATGGACCGCGTCGACAAGCAGATCACCGCAGCCATGCAGAAGGCCAACGAGGGTGAGGCTGCGGTCGCGGCACTCAAGCAACTGCGGAAGCTGTCGGAGAACTTTCACTACACCCAGGTCGAGTGCGGATTGATCACCGGAGCTCTGGACGGTTTCTCGTCCGAGATCACCGCTCCCAAGCGGCGTCTGACTGAGGCACTGGACGATGCGGCCGCGCTGGCATACACCATCAACGAGGACGGCGCCGTCACGTATCCCGCCGGTGGTAAGAACGAGCTCACCGGTGAGCCGATCCCCGGCGGCACAGTCTTGGGCAACAACGGTCTGATCACGGGCAATAACACAGGAGTTCAATCACCGGGGCTGGTGCCGAGCAACCCTTTGCTCAAGAACCCGAACCCACACCACGCCAGAGCGGTGGACATCGCCGACCGCATCGCGCACGCCGTGCGGGAAGCCCAGGAGGTCGACGATCGGTACAGCAAGGCGCTGAACAAGCTCAAGGCGGCGCCGGGGCTGAACGTCGACACCAAGACGTGGGCGGACGTGGCCTCTGATGTCGGTGCGGTGAGCTCAGCGGCCAGCGAATACCTCCGGGACAATATTCCGCTGGACAAGTCACCCGCCGACCGCAAGGAGTGGTGGGACAGCCTCAGCAATGAGGAGCGCGAGGAGTACAAGACAGCCTTCCCGGGAATCATTGGCAACTTGGACGGGATACCGTCAATGGTGCGGGACGAGGCGAACCGGGAGAACATCCCTCTTCTCATCGCGCAGCTGGAGGGCCGGCATGACGAGGCGTCCAAAGGAAAACTCGAGGGACTGAGGGGAATCCAGGCCAAGCTCAACGCGGGGAGCCAGCCACCTATGTTCCTCCTGGGAGTCGGACTCGAAGGAAACGGGAGGGCGATCGTCGCCTACGGGAACCCTGACGCATCGAAGAACGTCTCGGCTTACGCGCCCGGCTTGGGTACCAAACTCAACGCCGAATTCGCCGATGGTACGGTGAAGCGTGCCTTCTATACGGCCCAAGGTGCGCAGAAATTCGACCCATCCTCATCGGCGATCGTATGGCTCGGCTACGATGCGCCTCAATCGATAGATGTGATGACTACGGCCGACGCCGAGCGTGGCGCCCCCGCCTACAACAGTTTTATGAGTGGGATTTCGGCAACCAATGAGAATACCGATCCGCATGTCACTGCCATCGGGCATTCCTACGGTTCTCGATTGGTCGGGGCTGCTACGCAGGAGGCAGGAGGAATTCCCGGCGCTGATGACATCATTCTCGTCGGCAGTCCCGGTGTCGGCGTCGACAAGGCGGAGAACCTGGGTGTGGGCAAGGATCACGTCTGGGTGGGAGCGGCCGAAAACGACATCGTCACCAAGCTTCCTTCATCAAAGGAAGTTGTGGCGGGAACCATGGGATTTTTCGGAGGAGGGCCGCTTGGCGCGTACCTCGGAGGAGACATCGCCGACCAGGGTGACGACGACATCTGGTTCGGCAAGGATCCGGCAAGTAAAGCATTCGGCGCCAACAGATTCGAAACCCTGCCCGGACCGGAGCTTGTCCAGCCTTCCTTTCCCGATGTGTCAGAATCAAAGATGGATATCGAGGCTCACAGTAATTACTTCTCGCCGGAGGATGGGAAGGACAAAGTTTCTGCGCAAAATATCGCCGCCATTGTTGCAAACCATCCGGAATACGTCATAAGGGAGACGCCGCGTTGATTGCAAGATTTACAGTGGCCGCAGCATTGGCGCTGTTTCTTACCGGATGCGGCACGACCGATTCCGCGTCCTCAAGCAAGGAAAGTCGATCGAAGATGAACCTGCAAGAGGCCGCCGACAGAGCAGATGCGATCTTGGACGAGGCGTTTGCGGCCATCAAGCCTCCAGTTGAGTGGACGCACCTGTACTCCATGCCGGGCGACTGCTACGTGGACCGCGATCGTTCCGTCATGACGATTATCTCTGCCGAACGGCGCGGGAGCTTCCTCGGCGTGCTGGAACGCCACTGGAAGAGCAAGGGCTACAAACTGGTTGCCACGAGTCCGAACGGGTTGGCGGCCCACTTCAAGACACAGGACGGCTTCCAGCTCGAAGTCCTGATCGCACCCAATGGCCAGGCCCACCTGAGCGTCACCACCCCGTGTGTCGAGAAGTCCGATGTTGCTCAGCCGACCAGCAAGCCGAACGGCCCCGACTACTCGAAGCAGGAGTTGCCGGCACCGAACGTGAAGTCGACGTTCTGGTCGAGCAACGAGCCCCTCACCAGCTGACGCCCGTGTGTCCGGGAGCTGGATATCCCGCGTGACCCCTGGACAGCCGGGCTGTCCGAGGACTCTGGGGAAGCCCCAGGACTCACTCGCCGTGACCTGGGGCTTTTTCGTTTTTCGGGACGAATGCGGTGGGGATGACGGCGATGGTGAACGGTCATTTCGCGTCCGCGTAGCACCGCACGACCGCCGTCGTGAACGGGAAACGGACCGGGGTGTCGCCGAAGGTGAGGCGGCCGGCCAGGTGGGCCGCGTCGCGGATGGCGGCGGCGACGGTCTCGGCCTCGCTCTCCGGGCAGTGGACGATCACCTCGTCGTGCTGGAAGAAGACCAGTTCCGCCGAGAGCGACGCGCAGGTCCGGCGGAGCGCCGCGAGGAGCAGCAGGGTCCAGTCGGCGGCGCTGCCCTGGACGACGAAGTTGCGGGCGAAGCGGCCTCGGGCGCGGGCGTGGGTGGAGGTGTGGCCGGGGCCCCACTGCGGGGTGTCGGGCTCGTCCTCCGGGGCCGGGATGCCGGCCTCTTCCGCGGCGTCGGGGGTGCGGGCGACGGGCGGGCAGGTCCGGCCGAGCCAGGTCCGCACCAGCCGCCCCTCCTCGCCCGCCCGTGCCGCGTCGTCCACGTACGCCACCGCTTTGGGGAAGCGGCGTCGGAGCGCGGCGAGGTTCTTCAGGCCGTCGCCGGACGTCTGGCCGTAGACCGCGCCGAGCACGGCGAGCTTGGCCTGGGCGCGGTCGCCGGAGAAGGCGCGGTCCGACACCGACTGGTAGAGGTCGCTCTCGCGGGCCGCCACCTCCATCAACCCGGGGTCGCGGGAGATCGCGGCGAGCACGCGCGGCTCCATCTGGTCGGCGTCGGCGACGACGAGCCGCCAACCCGGGTCGGCGACGACGGCACGCCGGATCACCTTGGGGATCTGCAGGCCGCCCCCGCCGTTGGTGACCCAGCGGCCGGTGACCGTGCCGCCCGCGAGGAACTCCGGGCGGAACCGGCCGTCGCGCACCCAGTCCTGGAGCCAGGACCAGCCGTGGGCCACCCAGATCCGGTACAGCTTCTTGTACTCGACGAGCGGCTTCACGGCCGGGTGGTCGACCGACTCCAGCTCCCAGCGGCGGGTCGAGGTGACCATGATCCCGGCTCGCGCGAAGGCTTTGACGACGTCGGCGGGCAGGTCCGGCCGCACCCGCCGCCCGAACGCCGCCGAGACCTCGTCCGCCAGCTCGGCGAGCCGGCGCGGCTCGC
Source organism: Streptomyces sp. NPDC005925 (assembly GCF_040638805.1). Lineage (NCBI taxonomy): Bacteria > Bacillati > Actinomycetota > Actinomycetes > Kitasatosporales > Streptomycetaceae > Streptomyces > Streptomyces sp. NPDC005925. Next base: position 143,672 of record NZ_JBEXVL010000009.1, read on the forward strand.
CACCGCCCGCGTACCGCTCGCCCAGCAGCTCCCGCAGCAGCTCGCGGTGCACCTCGGCGCTCCACGGCAGCCCCGCGTGGTTCATCTCCGCGGCCACCAGCATCCCCGCGGACTCGGCGGCGGTCAGCAGCCGCATCCGGTCCGGGTGCTCGGCCCGGTCGTGCCGCCGCTGCTGGTCGGCGTACACCTCGACGAGGTCTCTCAGCGGCACGTGCGCGCCCTGCGGCTCGAACAGCGGGGACTGCGCGCCCGGTTCGGCGGACCGCTGGGGCGGATCGGGCGGTACGGGGCCGCCGCGCAGCCTGGCCAGCGCGGCGGCGGCCGACCGGGGCTCGCCGTACCGCCCCTCGTGGCCGAGCAGCAGGGTCTCGGCGTCCTCGACGTCGTAGCACCGCTCTGCCCGCACCCCCGCGGCGAGCAGGCGCGGATACACCTCGGCCGTCGAGCGCCACACCCAGCGTGTGACGTCCGGGCGGTCGCGGACGGCCGCCACGAGGTCCGGCTCGCGCAGCACCGGTCCGGCGGGCAGGCCGTCCGGACCGAGGGGGGCGAGCTCCGCGCCACTCCCCTCGGTCGGTACGAGCGCCCACCGGCCGGTCATGCTGCGAGTGTCGCAGGGGGGTCTGACAATCCCCCCGCGGAGCAGGTCGCCGCCTCCGCGTCCGCCCGCTCGGGACGGGCCGGTCAGGACGCGCCTGAGGCCGCTCCTTCCTCCCCCTCTCCCCGCTTCGCCGTCTTCAGGAACTGCGAGAGCAGCTCGGTGATGTGGTCCTCCACCGCCTGCTTGGTGACGCCGAGGCCGGCCAGGACGCCCTCGCCGTTCTCGTGCTCCAGCAGGGCCAGCAGGATGTGCTCGGTGCCGATGTAGTTGTGGCCGAGGCGCAGGGCCTCGCGGAACGTCAGCTCCAGGACCTTCTTGGCCGCGGAGCCGTACGGCACCAGCTCCGGAACCTCTTCGGCGGCCGGCGGGAGCGCGGCGGTCGCGGCCTCGCGGACCGACTCCAGGCTCACGCCCAGGGCGACGAGCGTCTTGGCGGCGAGTCCGTCGGGGTCGGCGAGCAGGCCGAGGACGAGGTGCTCGGGCACGCCCTCGGCGTTGCCCGCGGTCTTCGAGGCGTTGTGGGCGGCCATGACCGCCTCGCGGGCCCGGGGCGTGTAGCGGTTGAAGCCCTGGCTCGGGTCGAGGTCGGTGGACTCCTTCGGCACGAACCGCTTCTGCGCCGCCTGCCGCGTGACGCCCATGCTCTTGCCGATGTCCGTCCAGGACGCGCCCGAGCGGCGGGCCTGGTCGACGAAGTGGCCGATCAGGTGATCGGCCACCTCGCCGAGGTGGTCCGCGGCGATGACCGCGTCCTGGAGCTGTTCGAGGGGCTCGGTGTGGACCGTCTTGATGGCCGCGATCAGGTCGTCGAGCCGTACGGATGACGTGGTGGGAGAGTTCTTCGCCATGTGTCAACCTTAGGTTGACAGTCGCGGGACTGTCAACTGAAGGTTGACATGTGGACGGGCGTCGATGTCGCCTGCCGCCCGGCCGCCGCCGCTCCGACCGCCGCCCCAACGACTGCCCCGACGCCACCCGCCGCTGCCGTCATCGCCGCCGATCCCGCCCCGTCCGCTCCCGCCCCCGTCCACCACCGTCCGCCACTCCCGCCGCCTGCCGTCCCGCCGTACCCGCAGCTCCCCCCGGTTTCCCCCGGCGCCGTACCGCTCCGCCGTCACCCGCGCCGCCCACGTGGCACCATCGCCCGGTGAGTACCACCAGCACCGTCGAGCGTGCCCTGCGGTCCGCCCTGTACGACTCCGCCGACGCGTCCCTGGACGCCGCCGCGTCGCTGCTAGCAGCCGACCCGGGCGCCGATGCCGAACTCGCCCGGCGCGGCGAGGAGTTCGTGGCGTCGGCCTGGCGGCGCGGCTGGCAGCCCGCCGACGTCGTCCGTCTCGTGCGCCGTGAACTGGACGGCGCGCACGCGCGCGTGGTCGCGTCGCTGATCCGGGTGCAGGCCGGGCACGACCGCCCGCGCGGGCACCGCTGGGCCGCCCAGCTCGACGAGCTGACCACCGGGGCGCCGCCCCGCACCGACCGTTTCACGCACGCCACCACGGTGCTGGAGCTGTACCGGCTGCTGCTGCGCCTGCCCGACCTCGAACACCTGGACGATGTGCAGAGCCCGGAAAAATCGGCCGGGGCTCCAAAAGAGGCGTCCCGCATGCTCACCCGTATCCGCGCCCTGCTCGCCAAGGCCGAGGCCACCGGATACCCGGAGGAGGCGGAGGCGCTGAGCGCGAAGGCGCAGGAGCTGATGGCCCGGCACAGCATCGACGCCGCTCTGCTCGACTCGGGGGCGCCCTCACCGGACGCGCCGGGTGCCTGCCGGATCGGCGTGGAGCCGCCGTACGAGCAGGCCAAGGCGGTCCTGCTGGACGCGGTCGCCGACGCGAACCGTTGCCGTGCCGTGTGGAACGAGGCCTACGGCTTCTCGACGGTCGTCGGTTTCGCCGCCGACCTGGAGATCGTCGAACTCCTCCACACCTCACTGCTCGTGCAGGCCCAGACCGCGATGACCAGGGCGGAGGCCGCACAGCGGGCCGGCGGACGTAGACGGACCAAGACGTTCCGGCAGGCCTTTCTCGCCGCGTACGCCCATCGCGTCGGCACCCGCCTGCGGGCCGCGGCCGAGACGCAGGTGACCGACGATCTGCTGCCGGTCCTCGCCTCCCGCGAGGTCGCGGTCACCGGCCGGCTGGACAGCATGTTCCCGGCGACCACCACGACCCGGCTGCGCGGCGTGCGCGACGAGGCGGGCTGGACGGAGGGCGCGCGAGCGGCCGACCACGCCGAGGTCAGGCCCCGCCCGCACCTGCCCTGACCACGCCGCGGTCGGGTCAGGCTTCCATCTGCCCCGACCGACGGGCCCGGGACATCCCCGGGCCTGCCCTGATCGCGTCGACCAGGCCCCCACCTGCCCCGACTGCCGAGGTCGGCCCGCCCCCGCCCGCACCTGCGCCGCGACGCCGAGGTCGGGCCCCGCCCGCACCTGCCCCGACCACGCCCCGGTCGGACCAGGGCCCCACCTGCCCCGACCGCGCCGAGGTCGACCGCACCTGCCTCGACCGCGCCGAGGTCACACCCCGCCCGTCCCCGCGATGCCCGCCCGCCTCCCTTCACGTGGCTCCACGCCGAGCAGTAGACGCGCGCGTGCCGCCCGTTCAGTCCCCGGTCTGCTGGAAAGCGCTCACGGAGATGTCGTCGGCGCCCGTCCCGGCGAGCGGACCGTACGACCACGGGAAGCCCACGCCGCCGGATTCACCGGGCAGTGCGATCCTCAGCTTCTCGGCAGCGAGGACGCCCGCGGCATCCTCCTCGCCGCGCACATACGTGATCGTGAAGGACACGGACTGATGCTCGGCGAGCCTCAGTGGCTGCACCTTTGCGCCCTGCTGTGCCCGGACCTCGACGGACTCGTCGCCGGCCGAGACCTGGACGCCGGGCAGGCCGTCCAGGGTGCAGGGGCTGCCCTGGTTGGTGATGTCGACGGGGACGTTCCCGGTGTCGCCGGCGGCGGGAGCGGCGTTCGCGGGGCCGACGACGACACCGACGTCGCCGATCCGGCAGGCCGCGGCACCCCTGGCCGTGGCTGTCGCTTCGCCGCCCCGGCCCCCGTCCCCGTCGCCGCAGGCGGTCAGGAGAAGGGTCGCGGCGAGGGCGGAGGAGGCGGTGACGGCGATCGATGTGGTGCGCATGAGAGGCCCCGTGGTGTGCTCGGTCGTGGACGGTTCTCGTGGATCATCACGCACCGGCCGACGGCGGGACCGCCCGCCCCTACTGGAACACCGGCCCCCACCGAGCACCGGCCCTCACCGAGCACCGGCCCTCACCGAGCACCGGCCCTCACCGGGAACACCCGGCCCCACAGGAACGCCCCCATAGGAACGCCCTCGCAGGAACACCCCGCCGGGAACACCGGTCCCGCCGGGAACACCGGTCCCGCCGGGAACACCGGCCCCCTCCGGAACACCGGCCCTCACCGCCATACCCGCCCCGCGAAGCACCCGCCCGCCGCCCGCTCTACGACCCCAGCCCCGCCGTGGGCAGCCCGGTCGGCATCTTCCCGCCCTTGGACCTGGTGTAGGTCTCCTTGCCGAGGGTGCCCTCCCAGGTCACCGTCAGCGTCGAGCCGTTGACGGCGCCGACCGTGCCGTTGGCGCGGTCCTTGTTGCCGTCGGTGCACGTGAGCCGGATCGACCGGTCCTCGGCGGTGCCGCTGCACACGCTGCCGCCCGTCGTGAACAGCCCGGCCTCGCTGCCGTTGATCACCAGCGCGACGGCCTTCCCGTCGGTCGTGGCCAGCCAGCTGCCCTGCAGGCCGCCGCCGGCGGACGCGCCGTCACTCGCGTCGCCGCCGCCACCGCTGTCGGCCGGCGCGGACGCGGAAGGCGAGTCCGTGGCCTTGTCGGCGGCGTCGCCGCTGTCGCCGCACGCGGTCAGCGCGAACGCGCCGGCCAGCCCCGCGGCCGCCGCCACGACCCGCATGCGCCGGCGGGACCCGGTGCGCGAGGGAAGTGAGGGAAGTGAGGGAAGTGAGGGACGCGAGCGACGTGAGGGGCGTGCGGGGCGTGAGTTGCGCGAAAAGGTCGGCGAAGTCACCAGAACTCCCAAGCTGTAGCCGGTGCCCGGGCCGGGTCCCGCGTGACCTGCGGATCCGCGGATCCGCGGATCCGGCCCGGATCGAGCCCGTCGGCCCGGTGGCCGCAAGCTACCAGCCCCGCATCCCGCCTCCCGAGAACACCGAATGCGCCGAACGTAACGGATGTACTGGATGTATCGGAAGCACCGCCTGCACCGCCTGCACCGCCTGCACCGGCTGCACCGCCTGCACCGGCTGCACCGCCTGCACCGGCTGCACCGCCTGCACCGCCTGCACCGGCTGCACCGCCTGCACTGGCTGCACCGGCTGCACCGGCCACCCCCCCCGGATATGCCGTACACCTCGCGGCACATGCCGCCCATGCGCCTGCCACCGGAGCGCGGCCGGGGCCCGGTCGGCAGGCAGGGGGCGGACCTGGGCGGCAGCGCACTTCTGCTGGAGTCCTGTCTGCCGACCGACACCGGGTACGCCGCCGGGCGCCGCGCCTGGGAGGGACTGCCGTCCGTCTTCGACACCCTCCTGAAGGTCTGACCTGGCCATGCCCCGCACGAGCGGCCGCGAGCCCGCCCGCCCGGGACGGCACTGGGCGTACGCCGAACGCCGAGCCTGATTGAACGGGCGGGAGCCTCCCCGCGTGGTGAGGGGAGGAGGCTCCTGCTCTTCCGCCGTCGGCCGGGCTCCGGCCGGAGGATGCGGGGAAGAGGGAACAGGACGGCGGTGTCGCGCGTCTTTACTCCTGCGCAGGGATTCGAACCGGACGGCAGGGGCAGACGCAGCAAGACGAGGCCTGTCGCGGCTTCGGTAGGTGTAATCGCAGGATAACCCCGCGTGCACGTGCATATGCTCATGCAACTGCACTCGAAACACAGCTATGATCCGGATCAGTTGACCATTGCATCCTTGGCCTGACCAGCCAGTGCATTACCGGGGAGCGACCTGTGGACCACGACGTGCACGACGCCCACGACGCGTCGGGCGTGTACAACGGCATTGCCGCCACGCGACTGCACGGCGTGGCCTGGCAGAAGAGCCGGCACAGCAACTCGCAGGGCTCGTGCGTGGAGTTCGCGCAGCTGCCCGGAGGGGACGTGGCGGTGCGCAACTCCCGCTTCCCGGACGGCCCCGCGCTCGTCTACACGCGCGCGGAGATCGAGGCGATGCTGGCGGGCGTCAAGGACGGCGAGTTCGACCACCTCGTACGCGGCTGACCCCGGCCCGCCGAGACAGTGGCGTAACGGTTCTCTTCGTGCGTCGGCCGCTCTGCCCGCGCGCGTGCACGTGTGGGGACGGCGTCATTCCGCCCGGGTGTGTGTGTGCGTGCGGTGCCGCGAAGTACGCCACCGGTGCCGCGATCGGCCGGGCCCGGGCGCGTGCGCGTGATGTCGCGTCAGTCGACGGGAACGGGGCGCGGCAGGCGGAACAGGGCCCAGACCACCTTGCCGTCGAGGGGCCCGGCCAGCGGGTGCCAGCCCCAGCTGTCGCTGAAGGAGTCGACGAGGAACAGGCCGCGGCCGGACTCCGCCGAGAAGTCGTCCGAGGCGCGCGCCACCGGGCTGTCCATGCTGGGGTCGCGCACCGCGCACACCAGCCGCTCCGTCCAGCGCAGCAGGTGCAGTCGCACGGCGGCCGGGCGCTGCTCCGGCGTCCGCGCGGTGTCCGGCGGAAGGGCGTGCCGCAGGGCGTTGGTCACCAGCTCCGAGACCACCAGGCACACGTCGTCGAAGCACTCGTCGGCGTCCCACTGTTCGAGGGTCCGCTGGGTGAAGTGCCGTGCCTGGCGCACCGCTTCGTGGCGGGAGGGCAGGGCGCAGGAGGCGGCGTTGGACACGGCGGCGGGATCCAGCGGCGGAAGGCCCTGCCGTAACGGCTCGAGCATGGTCGATCCATTCGTCCCCATGCGAGGCACTCCCCCGGTAATTCGCGGTCGTGGCGATGCGGCGCGGTGGTGCGGGACCATGGTTTCGGATGGGCACAGCAGATGCAAGGGCAGATGCACGTGCACGCGACCGAAATGGGCCTGCACGTACCGCTTCTTGGGCAATTTTTCCGTCGTCTTCTGGGCTTCTTCGAGTCGGACACTGTCCGACTTGGCTCCCCTGTGTGCCCCGTCTGTCGCCTCTTGTGCTAATTCTTTGGCGCGATCCTGTTTAAGTAACCGGGCGAGTACTGCTCGAAGTGTTTTAGTGGCACACTTCGGCACCTGAAGACGGTTGGGGAGGCTGGCGAGGGTGAGCGCGGGTGAGCCGGGATCGGTGGTGCGGCGCATGCTGCTCGGATCACAACTCAGGCGACTGCGTGAAGCTCGGGGGATCACGCGTGAGGCGGCGGGCTACTCGATCCGGGCCTCCGAGTCGAAGATCAGCCGGATGGAGCTGGGCCGGGTGAGCTTCAAGACGAGGGACGTCGAAGACCTGCTGACGCTGTACGGCGTCACGGACGAGCAGGAGCGCTCGTCACTGGTGTCCCTCGCCAAGGAGGCCAATGTCGCGGGCTGGTGGCACAGCTACTCCCACGTGCTGCCCAACTGGTTCCCCACCTACGTCGGCCTGGAGGGCGCGGCCGCGTCGATCCGGGCGTACGAGGTGCAGTTCGTGCACGGCCTGCTGCAGACGGAGGAGTACGCGCGCGCGGTCGTGCGGCGCGGTATGAAGGGCGCGGACGACACCGACGTGGAGCGGCGCGTGGCGCTGCGCATGGAGCGGCAGAAGCGCCTGGTCGACGAGAGCGCGCCCGACTTCCACGTCGTCCTGGACGAGGCGGCCCTGCGCCGGCCCTACGGCGGCCGTGACGTGATGCGGGGCCAGTTGCAGCATTTGATCGAGATCTCCGAACGCCCCAACGTGCGCCTGCAGATCATGCCGTTCAGCTTCGGCGGGCACTCCGGCGAGAGCGGCGCGTTCACCATCCTCAGTTTCCCCGAGTCGGACCTCTCGGACCTCGTGTACCTGGAGCAGCTCACGAGCGCGCTGTACCTCGACAAGGCCGAGGACGTCGCGCAGTACAAGAATGCGCTCGAGGAATTGCAGCACGACAGTCCGACCCCGGCGGAGAGCCGCGACCTTCTCCGCGGACTCCTTCAACTCTCCTGAAACGACAGTACGATGGCGCGTGATCAGGCCATGAGTTGACCGGGTGTCGGCTTCGTCTGCTGCGGCAGCAAGGGATTGAGGTATCACATGTCGTCCTACTTCACCGACCTCGCTCGGCAGTACATCGACGGTGAATGGCGTACGGGTACCGGGTCCTGGGACATCATCGACTTCAATCCGTACGACAACGAGAAACTCGCCTCGATAACGATAGCCACCGTCGACGAGGTGGACGAGGCGTACCGGGCGGCGGCCCGTGCCCAGAAGAAATGGGCGAAGACCAATCCCTACGCCCGCCGGGCGGTGCTCGACAAGGCGCTGCAACTCATCGACGAGCGCGAGCAGGACATTTGCGAGGTCCTCGTCAGCGAGCTCGGCAGCGCGGTCGGCAAGGCGCATTTCGAAGTGCAGTCCGCCAAGGAGTTCGTGCGCGAGGCGAGCCAGGTCGCGCTGCGCCCCGAGTGCCGGATCGTGCCCTCGACGACCGACGGCAAGGAGAACCGCGTCTACCGCGTCCCGGTCGGCGTCGTCGGGGTGATCAGCCCGTTCAACGTGCCGTTCCTGCTGGCCCTCAAGGCGGTCGCCCCCGCGCTCGCGCTCGGCAACGCGGTGGTCCTCAAACCCCACCAGAACACCCCGATAGCCGGCGGCACGCTCCTCGCGAAGATCTTCGAGGACGCGGGCCTGCCGGCCGGTCTGCTCAACGTCGTCGTCTCGGACATCGCCGAGATCGGCGACGCCTTCATCGAACACCCGGTCCCGAAGGTCATCACGTTCACCGGCTCCGAGCGGATCGGCCGGCACATCGCCACCGTCTGCGGCAGGAACTTCAAGCGCACGGTGCTGGAAATGGGCGGCAACAGCGCCCTGGTGGTCCTCGACGACGCGGACGTCGACTACGCGGTCGACGCGGCGGTGTTCAGCCGGTACATGCACCAGGGGCAGGTCTGCATGGCCGCCAACCGCGTGCTGGTGGACCGTTCCGTCCTGGACGAGTTCACCGACAAGTTCGTCGCCAGGGTCAAGAACCTCAAGAGCGGCGACCCGCGCGACCCGCAGACCGTCATCGGCCCGGTGATCAACTCCTCGGAGGCCGACGCCGTCTCGGGTGTCGTCGAGCAGGCGGTCGCCGAGGGCGCCACGGCCCTGCTGCACGGCGCGACCACGGACAACCTGGTCGAGCCGTCCGTCCTCACCGGCGTCCCCGCCGATTCGCGGCTGCTCCAGGACCAGGTCTTCGGGCCGGTCGTCTTCCTCGTCCCGTTCGACGGAGAGGAGGAGGCGATCCGCATCGTCAACGACACCCGGTACGGGCTGAGCGGCGCCGTCCATACCGGTGACATCGAGCGCGGCGTGCGCTTCGCCCAGCAGATCGACACGGGCATGTTCCACGTGAACGACTCCACCGTGCAGGACGATCCGCTGGTGCCGTTCGGCGGCGAGAAGCACTCCGGGGTCGGCCGGATCAACGGCGAGGCCACGCTGGAGGCGTTCACGACGCTGAAGTGGATCTCGGTGCAGCACGGCCGCAGCGTGTTCCCCTTCTGACCGCTCCCGCCGCTTCTTCCTTTCGCGGGAATCCACGGCCGCCCCGCGCCTTGCGGACAGGATCCGTCCTCGATGCTCCGTAGCGTCGTCGGTATCGGGCAACAGCGTCCGACACCGACGAAAGGCAGGCCGGCCATGGTCACTCACGTTCCCGCCGAGGCACACGGCGACGAGCGGGGCGCGCTGCTCTCCTTCCTCGCCGAGCAGCGCGACGCGATCCGCCGGGCCGCACGGGGGCTGACCGACGAGCAGGCCGCGGCCACTCCCAGCGCGAGCGAGTTGTCGCTCGGCGGTCTGGTCAAGCACTGCGCGGAGGTCGAGCAGGGCTGGCTGGCCCGCGCCAGGGGCGAGGCACCGGCCGTCCACCGCGACCGGTCCAACTGGGACGAGTGCTTCAGGCTGATGGAGGGCGAGACCCTGCAGAGCCATCTCGCGTACTGGGAGGAGATCGCCGCGCAGACCGAGGCGTACGTCCGCTCGGTGCCCAGCCTCGACGACACGTTCGCGCTGCCGGACCAGCCCTGGTTCCCGCCCGAGGGCCGCGTCTCGGTGCGCTGGCTGGTGCTGCACCTGATCCGCGAGACGGCCCGGCACGCCGGCCACGCCGACATCGTCCGCGAGTCCCTGGACGGCAGAACGGCCTTCGAGCTGATCGCGGCGGAGCAGGGCACATCCTGGGGGTGACGCGCAAACGGCCCGGTCGCGCGCCCTAATGTGGACCGCATGTCAGCGATCCGTCTCCTCGTGCTCGGCGCGGTGCGCCAGCACGGGCGGGCCCACGGCTACCAGGTGCGCAACGACCTGGAGTACTGGGGCGCGCACGAGTGGTCCAACGCCAAGCCCGGCTCGATCTACCACGCCCTGAAGCAGATGGCGAAGCAGGGGCTGCTGCACGCGCACGAGATCGCGCCGTCCACCGCCGGCGGTCCGCCGCGCACCGAGTACGAGATCACGGCGGCGGGGCACGAGGAGTTCTTCACGCTGCTGCGCCAGGCCCTCGTCGCCCATGACGAGAAGACGGACGTGAAGTCCGCGGCGATCGGTTTCGTCGTGGACCTGCCGAGGGACGAGGCGGTGGCGCTCCTGAAGGAGCGGACGCGCCGCATCGAGGAGTGGCGCGCGTCCGTCACCGAGCACTACGTGCCCGAGGACGGTCCCGAGCAACTGGGCCACATCGGCGAGATCATGAACCTCTGGGTCCACACGGCCGACGCCGAGGCCGAGTGGGCCCGCGGGCTGATCGGCCGGATCGAGGGCGGGGCGTACACCTTCGCGGGGGAGGGCGAGCCGTTCGTCGGCGTGCTCCGGGAGGGTGAGGAGAACCCGTACGCGACGGGGGAGCGGCATCCCGGGGATGATCGCTGATCAAGTTTGACTAGCTGTGAGGTCGTCGCTATCTTCGGCGGACCAAGTAGTCAAGTTTGATTAATGCTTGGCTCCCGTGTGAAGGAGGACCTGTGGCCGACGCGGCGATCATCGTCGAAGGGGCACGCAAGAGGTACGGCGGCACAGGGGGGAAGGACGCGCTGGCCGGGCTCGACCTGCGCGTCGCGCGCGGCACGGTGCACGGCGTGCTGGGGCCCAACGGCGCGGGCAAGACGACCCTGGTCCGCGTCCTGGCCACGCTGCTGCGGCCCGACGCGGGCCGGGTCGAAGTGGCGGGACACGACGTCCTGGGCCAGGCCTACGCCGTACGCCTCAGGATCGGTCTGCTCGGTCAGCACGCCGCGCTCGACGAGGAGCTCGGCGGCCGGCAGAACCTGGAGCTGTTCGGCCGCCTCCACCACCTGGGCGCCCGCCACGCGCGCCTGCGCGCCGGTGAACTGCTGGAGCGCTTCGGCCTCACCGGCACCGGACGCAAACCCGTGCGGCAGTACAGCGGCGGCATGCGGCGCCGCCTCGACCTGGCCGCGTCCCTGATCACCGAACCGGAGGTGCTGTTCCTGGACGAACCCACCACCGGCCTCGACCCGCGCGGCCGGGCCGAGGTGTGGGCCGCGGTCCGCTCCCTGGTCGGCGGCGGTACGACGGTCCTGCTCACCACGCAGTACCTGGAGGAGGCCGACCAGCTCGCCGACCGCATCTCGCTCGTCGACGCCGGCCGGGTCGTCGCCGAGGGCAGCCCGGACGGCCTCAAGGCCCGCGTCGGCGGCGACCGCATCGACGTCGTCCTGCGCGACGCGGGGCAGCTCGACGCCGCCGTCCCCCTGCTGCCCGCGCCTGAGGGCGAGGTGCTGGTGGATGCCGACCGGCGGCTGCTCAGCGCCCCCGTCACCGACCGCATGAGCGCGCTCGCCGGTGTCGTACGCGCCCTGGACGAGGCCGGGATCGACGCCGAGGACATCGCGCTGCGCCGCCCGACACTGGACGAGGCGTTCCTGCGGCTGACCGGAAACGACGCGCACGCGGAGGAGACCGCATGACCACGCACGCCCTGACCGACTCCTGGACCATGACCCGCCGCGAGCTGGCCCGCTGGGCGCGGCAGCCGGTGCAGGTCCTGGTCGGCCTCGTCTTCCCCGTGATGCTGCTGCTGATGTTCGGCCACCTCGTCGGCGGCGGACGCGGCGTCGACGGCGACTACGTCGACTACCTGGTGCCCGGCATGCTCGCGCTGACCATGGCGTTCGGGCTGGAAGGGACCATGCTGGCGGTCACCCAGGACCTCACCAAGGGCGTGATCGACCGCTTCCGGTCCATGCCCATGACCAACGGGGCCGTCCTGTGGGCCGTGCGGCCGCCGACATGCTCCAGTCCGCGGTCGGGCTCATGGTGCTGATCGCCGTCGGGCACGCCATCGGCTGGCGCGCGCACGGCGGCCCCGCGGGCTTCCTGGGGGCCGTCGGCCTGCTCCTGCTCTTCCGGTTCGCGATGCTGTGGGCCGGCATCCACCTCGCGCTGGTGGCGGGCCGGCCGGAGATGGTGCAGGCCGTGCAGATCCTCGTATGGCCCGTCGGCTTCCTGTCCAACGCGTTCGCCGCGCCCGAGTCCATGCCCGGCTGGCTCGGCACGGCCGTCCAGTGGAACCCGATGTCACAGACGGCGACCGCCGTACGGGACCTGCTCGGCGGCCCCGGGGGAGAATCGGGGCACGTGTGGGCGGCGGTCGCCTGGCCGCTCGTCCTGCTGGCGGTGTTCCTCCCGTCGGCGGTGCGCCGCTTCGCCCGGCTGAACCGTTAGCCGCGCCGTGGCGAGCCTGCGGCTTGCACCTCACGCGGCGTGAGGGTTCAGCCTTGAGGGCGTCAACCCGAAAGGAGCGGAAGTGAGCCATTCGGTGGGCCAGGTGGCCGGATTCGCCGGTGTGACCGTGCGCACGCTGCACCACTACGACGACATCGGCCTGCTCGTCCCGAGCGAGCGCAGCCACGCGGGGCACCGGCGCTACAACGACGCCGACCTCGACCGGCTGCAGCAGATCCTGTTCTACCGCGAGCTCGGCTTCCCGCTCGACGAGGTCACCGCCCTGCTCGACGACCCGGCCGCGGACCCGCGCGCGCACCTGCGCCGCCAGCACGACCTGCTGACCGCCCGGATCGGGAAACTGCAGAAGATGGCGGCGGCCGTGGAGCACGCCATGGAGGCACGGAAGATGGGCATCGACCTCACGCCCGAGGAGAAGTTCGAGGTGTTCGGGGAGTTCGACCCGGACCGGTACGAGGACGAGGTGCGGGAACGCTGGGGCAACACCGAGGCGTACCGGCAGTCCCGCCGGCGGACCGCCTCGTACACCAAGGAGGACTGGAAACGCGCCACGGAGCGGTTCGACGCGCTTCACCACCGCATGGCCGACCTGATGACGGCCGGCACCCCGGCCGACTCGGAGGCGGCCATGGACACCGCCGAGGAGCACCGCCGTTTCATCTCGGGCACGTACTACGACTGCTCGCACGAGATGCACACCTGCCTCGGTGACATGTATGTGTCCGACCCGCGGTTCACCGCGACCTACGACGGGATCCGCCCCGGTCTCGCGGTGTATCTGAGGGACGCGATCGCCGCCAACGCCGCCCGGCGCACCGCGTGAGCTCCACGCCCCGGGCAGGTCCGCCCGGGGCGTGGACCAGCACGGCTTTGGCCCCGGCCGGGCACAGGGCATCCTGGGCAGTCCGTGGAACCTGGGCCACGACGGCTGCGTTGGTACTTTTGGGCAGCCAGCCCCAGCCCGAATCTCAGCAGCAGGAGCCACCTTCCCGTGACCACGCTTGCGCTCGGCCCCGAGTGGCTCAGCCCCGACTACCTGATCTCGACCTTCAGCCTCCCCGGCATCCTGCTGATCGTCTTCGCCGAGTCGGGTCTGTTCGCCTTCCTGCCCGGCGACTCGCTGCTGTTCACGGCGGGCCTCTTCGTGGCCCAGGGCGAGTACATCAGCCAGCCGCTGTGGCTGGTGTGCCTGCTGATCGTCCTCGCCGCCGTCATCGGCGACCAGGTGGGGTACATGATCGGGAAGTTCTTCGGCCCCAAGCTCTTCAACCGGCCCAACTCCAAGCTCTTCAAGCAGGAGAACCTGGACAAGGCCCACGAGTTCATGGAGAAGTACGGTCCCAAGGCCATCGTGCTGGCCCGCTTCGTGCCCATCGTGCGGACCTTCGGGCCGATCGTGGCGGGCGCCGGCCGCATGCAGTACCGCACCTTCCTCACGTACAACGTCATCGGCGGCGCCGCCTGGGGCTCGGGCGTCACCCTGGCGGGCTACTGGCTGGGCCAGATCGAGCTCATCCGGACGCACGTCGAGACGATCCTCGTCCTGATCGTCCTGCTCTCGGTCGTGCCGATCCTCATCGAGTACCTGCGTGAGCGCGGCAAGAACAAGCGCGCCGCCGCCGAGGCCCCGCCCACCGCCGCCCCGCACCGGGCCGACCGGCAGCCCCCGGTGATGGACGACGCCACGACCCAGCTCCGCGCGGTCCCCCCGGCCCACCAGGACCCGTACGCCCAGCAGGACCCGTACGGCCGCCAGGACCCGTATGCCCAGCAGGACTCCTACGGCCGGCAGGACCCGTACGGGCAGCAGCACCCGCAGCAGCAGCCCCACCAGCACCGGCCGCAGCAGCCCCAGCACCCGCAGCCCCAGCACCCGCAGCCCCAGCACCCGCACCCGTACGACCAGCAGTCCCACGGCCGCCCGTACGACGAGCAGCAGTACTACGGGCGGCAGCCCCAGGCCCAGCCCCAGCAGCAGCCGTACGCGCCCCCGTACCCGCAGGGGCAGGGCCAGGGCGGGCAGAACGGCCCGTACCCGTACAACGAGGGGTACTGAGCGGGGGCGCCGGGCGCCGGTGGTGACCGCGGGCCGGTGGCCGGTGGCGAGCAACCGGCGTCAGAATCCTCGGGTCCGTTTGGCGGCCCGCCGCTGGCCCGCCGAGCCGACCCGCAGGAACAGCCGGGAGATCTCCGACCCGAGGTTCACCCCGATCGCGATGGCCATGGCCAGCGCCACGGCCTTCGTGATCGACAGCAGCCCGGCGTCCAGCTTGTTCTGCGAGATCGCCAGCAGACCGAAGTACGTCGCGGAACCCGGCAGCAGCGGCCCGATCGCCGCCGTCGTGTACGGCAGCGCGGACGCGAAGCGATACCGGGACAGCAACTGCCCGAAGAGCCCCACCAGACCGGCCGCGACCGCCGTGGACGCCACCGGCGAGATATCGCCCGCGTAGTGCATCGCGCCGTACACGCACCACGCGACGCCGCCGTTGAGCGTCACCAGCAGGACCGTGGCCCGCTCCTGCTGCAGCAGCACCGCGAACGTCAGCGACAGCAGCATCGACGCGCCGATCTGCACCAGGGGCACCTCGTAGCTGCCCAGCCCGGCCTCGGGATTGAGCTCCGCGCCCAGCTTCACGCCGAAGTACAGCACCACCAGCACGCCGACGACGATGCCGACGAAGAAGTACATGACCTCCAGCAGCCGGGCCGCCGCGGTGATGTAGAAGCCGGTCAGACCGTCCTGCACGCCCGCCACCAGCGCCCGGCCGGGAAGCAGCGCGAACAGCCCACCGGTGATGACCGCGGACGCCTTGACGTCGACGTGCCCCACCGTCAGCGCGATGCCCATCGCGGCCGGCGGCATCGCGGCGACCGTGAACTGGTAGAACTCCGGGAGCCCGCGCCCCGCGCACAGCCACGCCAGCCGGTCGCCGAGCATCGCGCCGATCACCGCCGTGACGAACACGACCAGGTCACCGCCGACGAGCACCGAGGCCGCCCCCGCGAGCAGCCCGCTCGCCGAGGTCAGCACCCACGTCGGGTAGGGGTGCCGGTTGCGCCGTATCTCGGCCAGCCGCCCGTAGGCCTCCTCCAGGGAGATGTGGGTCTCCGCGTCGGACAGGTCGTCCACCAGCTGGTACACGGCGGCCAGCCGCGTGTAGTCGGTGCCCCGGCGGCGCACCGTGCGCGACGCCGTCACCGGGTCGTCCACCAGGGACGGCTGGTGCGAGATCGACAGCAGGGTGAACGTGACGGTCGGTTCGCAGCGGTCCAGGCCGTAGGAGCGGCACACGGCGAACATCGCCGCCTCCACGTCCTCCGCGCCCTCGCCGCCCGCCAGCAGCAGTTCCCCGATGCGCAGCGTCAGGTCGAGCACGCGTGGGACGGCCGGACCGGTCTCGTCCTCCTGCTTGTGCACCGGCTCCGGCGCGGGCCGCTCGGCGACCGGCATGCGCAGCATCGTGCGCATGCGGTCCTGCCACGGCACGTCCTTGGTGAGGGAGATGACCGGTATGCCGGTCGCGGGGGTGAAGGCGGGCGGGGCGGTGCGGGCGCTGTACGTGCGGGGCGTCGTGAACCCCGCGTTCCCCGGCTCGGCGTGCGCCTGCACGTCGAGCCCGTCCGGCAGGGCGAACTCGGAGGTCACCTCCGACTCCGAACCGACGGCGGTTGGGGCCGCCAGACCGTCCGGGAGCGCGAACTCCGACGACGTCGACGACTCACTGTCGACCGCTGACACCGCCAGCCCGGCCGGGGGCGTGAAGGCACTCCTGGCCTCGTCCGACTGCGGCTTGCGGTCCTCCTCGTCCGTCACTTGCGTAGCGCTCCCTGTACGACACCTCCGGTACGCCTCAGTATGCGCACACGTGGACGACGGGTATCACGCGCGTGCGAAAAGGAAACGCCGCACGCGTGCGAGTGCAGTACGGGAGACGGGGACCCGGCACGTGGTGCGACGGAGGCGGAGGGGAACGCGAAACGGGCCGCACGCGTGCGCGTGCGGCCCGTCCGGTGACAGGGGTGTCGGAAGGCTCAGTGGCCGCCCTGCTCCTTGAAGCGCTTGTACGACCGCTCGATCTCCGCCTCGGCGTCGGTGCGGCCCACCCAGTTGGCGCCCTCGACCGACTTGCCGGGCTCCAGGTCCTTGTAGACCTCGAAGAAGTGCTGGATCTCCAGGCGGTCGAACTCCGACACGTGGTGGATGTCGCGCAGGTGCTCCACACGCGGGTCGTGCGCCGGGACGCACAGCAGCTTGTCGTCGCCGCCCGCCTCGTCCGTCATCCGGAACATGCCGATCACGCGGCAGGTGATCAGGCAGCCCGGGAAGGTCGGCTCGTCCAGGATGACCAGGGCGTCCAGCGGGTCGCCGTCCTCGCCGAGGGTGTTCTCGACGAAGCCGTAGTCGGCCGGGTAGGCGGTCGAGGTGAAGAGGCGGCGGTCCAGGCGGATACGACCGGTCTCGTGGTCCACCTCGTACTTGTTCCGCGAACCCTTCGGAATCTCGATCGTGACGTCGAACTCCACCGGTGGCTCCTCCATGATCAGCACATAGGTCTGGTGATTAAGTGTCCCTCACGCATGTGTGTGCTTGCGAAAGGGGCTGGTGTCGTGCCAGAGCTGAGGCCTTGGCGATCCGCGAGGCCGCATGTGGCGCGCCTCGTGGGCGCCGTACGACCGCGTCTCGCCCGGGCCGCCGCAGCCGCCGGGCCGTGGGTCGCACGGCTGACGGAGGCCGCGGAACCGCAGCTCACGCGAGCCACGAGGACCTGGCAGTACACCGCGCTCGCCGCCACCGCCGGACTGGCGCTGGCCGTGGCTGCGGTGACCGCCGCCGGTCCCTGGGACTCATCGGGTCAGCGTACGGCCGAGCGGGACCGCGCGACCGCACGGGGGAGCACGGGTGGCGTAGATCACGGTGCCGGTTCCGCGGGGCGGGAACCGTCACCGGCACCCAGCGCCGCGTCCGTCCTGACCGGTCTGGGCTCCGGCACCCCCGGACACGCCGTGCCCGCCGCGCCCGGCGGCAAGGCGTTCGCGGACGTCCTGGGGCCGCTGCTGAAGGACCCCTCGCTCGGCCCGCGGCGCTCCGCCGCCGTCGTCGACATCAGCACCGGCAAGCGGCTGTACGCCGTCGCCGCTGGCACGGCGCTCACCCCCGCCTCCACCACGAAGATCGCCACCGCCGTCGCGGCGCTCTCCGCGCTGGGCCCCGACCACCGCCTCACCACCCGTACCGCCCTCGAAACCGGCACGAAGGAACTCGTCCTCGTCGGCGGCGGCGACCCCACCCTCACCGCCCGCGCCGAGGCCGACGGCAACGCGAGCCTGCGCACCCTCGCCGACCGGACCGCCGCCGCCCTGAGGAAACGCGGCCTGCGCAAGGTGACCCTGTCCTACGACACGACCCTGTACGCGGGCCGCGCCCTGCACCCGATCGGCGTCAACGACAACCTCGCCGCCGTGACCGCCCTGATGGCCGACGAGGCCCGTACGAACGACTCGGTCCGTGGCCCCGTGCCCCGCGTGCCCGACCCGGCGGCGGACGCCGCCCGGCGCTTCGGCGACTTCCTGCAGGACCACGGCATCACGACCTCGGCACCCGGCCCCTCCGAGGCCACCGGCCACGCCGACGCCCTCGCCGCCGTCTCCTCGCCCCCGCTCGCCTCCCTGGTCGAACGGATGCTGACCAACAGCGACAACGACATCGCCGAGGCCCTCGCCCGGCACACCGCCGTCGCGACCGGCAAGCGCGCCGACCTCGCGGGCGCCGGCGCCGCGATCAGGAGCCGCCTCGACCGGCTCGGCCTGCCCGTCTCCGGCGCCCGCATCAAGGACGGCAGCGGTCTCGACCGCACCGGCCACCTCACCGCAGACCTGCTCACCGCCCTCCTCGTCACGGCGGCCGACCCCGGCCACCCCGAGCTGCGACCGACCCTCACCGGCCTCCCCGTCGCCGGCTTCACCGGCACCCTGAGCAGCCGCTACGCGGATGGCGCGGCGGGCCTCGTCCGCGCCAAGACGGGCACGCTGACCGGCGTCAACACCCTGGCGGGCACCGTGGTCGCGCACGACGGCCGGATCCTCGCCTTCGCCTTCCTGACCACGGGCACGAAGAACCCGGGCGCCGCCCAGGCGGCACTGGACCGGGCGGCGACGGCACTGGCGTCCTGCGGCTGCCGCTGAGTACGTCCGTCCGGCGGGGTGCGAGCCGGCGGGGAGCGGCGGGGCGGTGCCCGTCATCGCGCCGCCTCCCCCCAGGGGGGCCGCTCACGTACGGTTGACGCATGACGAGCATCCGTGGTGCGGAGATGGTCGACTGGAACCTCGCGGTGGCGACCGCGACCCGGCTCGTGCGGCCGGGCCCGGAAGTCAGCCGCGACGAGGCGAGGGCCGTCGTCGCGGAACTGCGCCGGCACGCCAAGTCCTCGGAGGAACACGTCCGGGGCTTCACCCGGATGGGCACCGAGAACATCCACGACACCCCCGTCCTCGTCGTCGACCGGCCCGGCTGGGTCCGGGCGAACGTCGCCGGTTTCCGGGAGCTGCTCAAGCCCCTCCTCGACAAGATGCAGGAGCGGCGCGGCGCCGGCCCCGGCAACGCGGTCCTCGGCGCCGTCGGCGGCAAGGTCACCGGAGTCGAACTCGGCATGCTGCTGTCGTTCCTGTCCTCCCGCGTCCTCGGCCAGTACGAGACGTTCGCCCCGCCCGCCCGCGAACTGCCCGGCGGCGGGAGCGGGCCCGGACGGCTGCTGCTGGTCGCCCCCAACATCGTGCACGTCGAGCGTGAACTCGACGTGCGGCCCCACGACTTCCGGCTCTGGGTCTGCCTGCACGAGGAGACCCACCGCACGCAGTTCTCGTCCGTACCGTGGCTGCGCGACCACCTCGAGGGCGAAATCCAGTCGTTTTTGCGCGAGACCGACGTCGATCCGATGACCGTCCTGGAGCGCGTCCGCGAAGCCGCGCAGAGCCTCGCCGGCGGTCGGCCCGAGGGCGAGGAGGACGAGGGACGGTCCCTGGTCGAGATCGTGCAGACCCCGGCACAGCGTGAGATCCTGGGCCGCCTCACCGCCGTCATGTCGCTGCTCGAAGGCCATGCGGACTTCGTCATGGACGGCGTGGGGCCCCAGGTCGTGCCGACCGTCGCGGAGATCCGCGAGAAGTTCCAGCAGCGCCGCGCCAAGGGTGCCTCGCGGCTGGATCTGGCCCTGCGCAAGCTGCTCGGTCTGGACGCGAAACTCCGGCAGTACCGCGACGGCGAACGCTTCGTACGGGCCGTCGTCGGCCAGGTCGGTATGGACGGCTTCAACCGCGTGTGGACGTCCCCGAACACCCTGCCCACCAAGGCGGAGATCGCCAAACCGGCGGACTGGGTCGCGCGGATGCACGGCGGGCCCGAAGTGTGAACGCCGTGGAGTGGTAGCGCAAAGAAACCGGCCGACGGCAGGCGAACGCCCCTTCAATCACCCGTCCGAGGGACCGTGAGCGAAGGGTAGGCGTGCAATGCTCGGGGAACGGCCCGGTTCTGTCACCATCTACACACTCTGAGTGACCGAACTCGGATCCACCCCCGATAACTTCATGAAGGGAACCGGACATGGGTCCCCATCCTGCGGTCGCGGCGATACGCCTGGCGGTCCGCCGCGTGCTCCACGACATCCTGACCGAACACCACCGCACCCTCACCGACGACACCACCGCCGGCACCGGCACCAAGGCCGGCACCGGCACCGCGGCCGGTCTCCGCACCACGGCCGCCGCCACCGCCACCGCGACGCACGAGCGGCCCCCCGCCCCGCTCGTCCTCGTCGCCTGCTCCGGCGGAGCCGACTCCATGGCGCTCGCCTCCGCCCTGGCCTTCGAAGCCCCCAGACTCGGCATCCGCGCCGGCGGCGTCACCGTCGACCACGGCCTGCAGCCGGGCTCCGGCCTGCGCGCCGACGAAGTCACCCTGCGTCTGCGCGACCTCGGCCTCGAACCCGTCGAGGCCGTCGCCGTCACCGTCGGCCGCGAAGGCGGCCCCGAAGCAGCCGCCCGCGACGCCCGCTACGCCGCCCTCGACGCCACCGCCGAGCGCCACGGCGCCGCCGCCGTCCTCCTCGGCCACACCCGCGACGACCAGGCCGAGACCGTCCTGCTCGGCCTCGCCCGCGGCTCCGGCATCCGCTCCCTGTCCGGCATGGCCGCGGTCTCGGGGGCGGACGGCCGCTACCGGCGCCCCTTCCTCGAACTCGACCGGCAGACCGCCCGCAAGGCCTGCATGGTCCAGTCCCTGCCCGTCTGGGACGACCCGCACAACGCCGACCCCGCCTACACCCGCTCCCGCCTCCGCCACGAAGGCCTGCCCGCCCTGGAGAAGGCCCTCGGCAAGGGCGTCGTGGAGGCCCTCGCCCGTACGGCCCAGCTCTCCCGCGACGACGCCGACGCCCTCGACAGCTGGGCCCGTCAGGCTGACGCCTCCGTACGGGACGCCGCCGGCCGCCTGGAGTGCGCCAAGCTCTACGCCCTGCCGCCCGCCGTGCGCCGCCGGATCCTGCGCCGCGCCGCCATCGACGCGGGCGCGCCGGCCGGATCGCTGTTCGCCCGGCACATCGAGGAAGTCGACCGGCTGATCACCGGCTGGCGCGGTCAGGGAGTCATCAACCTCCCCGGCAAGGTCGTCGCGCAGCGGCAGGGTGGCAGACTGGTGATTCGGCAAGGCTGAATCCGGATCCTCCAGCACCTCACCGGGGGGACGGCCAGCCGGTGGGACGACCGACCGAAAGTGATGCGGGTGGACGCGAACGACATGGGTGCCGACCTCAAGCAGGTACTCATCACCAAGGAAGAGATCGACGCGAAGCTGGCCGAGCTGGCCGCGAAGATCGACGCGGAATACGCGGGCAAGGACCTGCTCATCGTCGGCGTCCTCAAGGGCGCGGTGATGGTCATGGCCGACCTCGCCCGAGCGCTGTCCACCCCCGTCACGATGGACTGGATGGCCGTCTCGTCCTACGGGGCGGGCACCCAGTCCTCCGGTGTGGTGCGGATCCTCAAGGACCTCGACACCGACATCAAGGGCCGGCACGTGGTGATCGTCGAGGACATCATCGACTCCGGCCTGACCCTGTCCTGGCTGCTCTCCAACCTCGGCTCGCGCGAGCCCGCGTCCCTGAAGGTGTGCACGCTGCTGCGCAAGCCCGAGGCCGCGAAGGTCGCCATCGACGTCGAGTGGGTCGGCTTCGACATCCCCAACGAGTTCGTCGTGGGCTACGGCCTCGACTACGCCGAGAAATACCGCAACCTGCCGTTCGTCGGTACGCTCGCGCCCCACGTCTACGGCGGCTGAGCCACAGGTTCGGCCCCCGTACCGGGAACCCCGGCGGCCCTCGCGCCGTTGGAGCAGGAAGACGGGTGCACCAGCCTGCCCGTGCGGCTTCGGCCGCCGAGGCTGGGGTACCGTCAGAAGAACTGTCTTATCAAACTCACTGTGGCAGGAGGGACGGGGCGGCATCGCTCCGTATGGATGGACGTGAAGCGATACTTCCGTGGGCCGGTCATGTGGATCGTGCTGGCCGTCCTTGCCGTGGTCGTGTTGATGCAGGTCGTCGGCTCGTCCGGTGGCTACAAGACGGTGGACACCGGCCAGGTCGTCCAGGCGATCAATGACAACAAGGTCGAGTCGGCCAAGCTGACCACCGGCGACGAGCAGACCATCAAGGTCCAGCTCAAGGACGGCGTCAAGGTCAAGGACAGCTCGAAGATCCAGGCGAGCTACATCGGCGACCAGGGCGTCGACATCGCCAACACACTGCAGAACAAGTTCCAGGAAAAGCAGATCCCGGACGGCTACACGGTCTCGCCGTCGAAGCAGAACCCGTTCGTCGGCATCCTGCTGTCCCTGCTTCCCTTCGTCCTCATCGTCGTCGTCTTCCTGTTCCTGATGAATCAGATGCAGGGCGGCGGCTCCCGGGTGATGAACTTCGGGAAGTCGAAGGCCAAGCTCATCACCAAGGACACCCCGAAGACGACGTTCACCGACGTCGCGGGCGCCGACGAGGCCGTCGAGGAACTGCACGAGATCAAGGAGTTCCTCCAGGAGCCCGCCAAGTTCCAGGCCGTCGGCGCCAAGATTCCCAAGGGCGTCCTGCTCTACGGCCCGCCCGGCACCGGCAAGACCCTGCTCGCGCGTGCCGTCGCGGGCGAGGCCGGCGTTCCGTTCTACTCGATCTCCGGCTCCGACTTCGTCGAGATGTTCGTCGGTGTCGGTGCCTCCCGGGTCCGTGACCTGTTCGAGCAGGCCAAGGCCAACGCCCCCGCGATCGTCTTCGTGGACGAGATCGACGCGGTCGGCCGCCATCGCGGTGCCGGCCTCGGCGGCGGACACGACGAGCGCGAGCAGACGCTGAACCAGCTGCTGGTCGAGATGGACGGCTTCGACGTCAAGGGCGGCGTGATCCTCATCGCCGCGACGAACCGCCCGGACATCCTGGACCCGGCGCTGCTGCGTCCCGGCCGCTTCGACCGCCAGATCGCCGTGGACCGGCCCGACATGCAGGGCCGTCTGGAGATCCTCAAGGTCCACCAGAAGGGCAAGCCGGTCGCGCCCGACGTCGACCTCGCGGCCGTGGCCCGCCGCACGCCCGGCATGACGGGCGCCGACCTGGCCAACGTCCTGAACGAGGCCGCGCTGCTGACGGCCCGCAGCGACCAGAAGCTGGTCGACAACCACATGCTGGACGAGGCGATCGACCGCGTCGTGGCCGGCCCGCAGAAGCGGACCCGGATCATGTCGGACAAGGAGAAGAAGATCACCGCGTACCACGAGGGCGGACACGCCCTGGTCGCGGCGGCCTCACCGAACTCCGACCCGGTCCACAAGATCACCATCCTGTCGCGGGGCCGCGCCCTCGGCTACACGATGGTGCTCCCGGACGAGGACAAGTACTCGACCACGCGCAACGAGATGCTCGACCAGCTCGCCTACATGCTGGGTGGCCGGGCCGCCGAGGAACTGGTCTTCCACGACCCGACCACCGGCGCGGCCAACGACATCGAGAAGGCCACCGGTCTGGCCCGCGCGATGGTCACGCAGTACGGCATGACCGAGCGGCTCGGTGCGATCAAGTTCGGCGGCGACAACACCGAGCCCTTCCTCGGGCGCGAGATGTCCCACCAGCGCGACTACTCGGAAGAGGTCGCCGCGCTGGTCGACGAAGAGGTCAAGAAGCTCATCGAGACCGCGCACAACGAGGCGTGGGAGATCCTGGTCGAGAACCGCGACGTGCTCGACAACCTGGTCCTGGCCCTCCTGGAGAAGGAGACGCTGGGCAAGCAGGAGATCGCCGAGATCTTCGCGCAGATCGTCAAGCGCCCGCCGCGGCCCGCCTGGACCGGCTCCTCGCGTCGTACGCCGTCCACCCGCCCGCCGGTGCTCTCCCCCAAGGAGCTCGCGCTGACGAACGGTGCCAACGGCGCGACGGCGGCGATCTCCACCGTCAAGAGCACGGCTGCGGAGTCCGCTCCGCCCGCCGAGCACGCACCGGAGGAACGCCCCGAGGGCTGACCCCTGGTGGAGCTGTGGTTCGTAGCTGTGTGAAAGCCCTCCCCGGCCACCGGGGAGGGCTTTCGCTTGGACGGTTTTCGCCGTCGCCGGACTGCGTGGGCCGGTCGGATCACCCGGGGCGGGGCGCTCCGGGAGGGGGCGTCACGGCGCGTGTTCCCCTGCCGCGCAGGGCGCATGGACTGTCGCGAGGGTTACGGATCGTAGGGTTTCTCCTCGTGCTCCTCAGGTCCTAGCCTGGGGGCGCGGCATTTCCGCATGTCCGCAGGCAAGAGACACAGGAACGAGGCACGAGATGACCGACCCCGTGACGCTGGACGGCGAGCGCCCGATCGGCGAGTTCGACGAGAAGCGGGCCGCGGACGCCGTACGCGAACTGCTGATCGCGGTCGGTGAGGACCCGGACCGTGAGGGCCTCAAGGACACGCCGGTACGGGTGGCACGGGCCTACCGCGAGCTGCTCGCGGGGTTGCGGCAGGAGCCGGAGGACGTGCTGACGACGACCTTCGACCTGGGGCACGACGAGATGGTCCTGGTGAAGGACATCGAGATCGTCAGCCTCTGCGAGCATCACCTGCTGCCGTTCCACGGCGTAGCGCACGTCGGGTACATCCCTGCCGAAACCGGCAAAATCACCGGTCTGTCGAAGCTGGCGCGTCTTGTCGAGGTGTTCGCACGGCGTCCGCAGGTGCAGGAACGACTCACCACTCAGATAGCCGACTCCCTCATGCGGATCCTGGAGGCGCGGGGCGCGATCGTCGTCCTCGAGGCCGAGCACATGTGCATGTCGGTGCGGGGCATCCGTAAGCCCGGTGCCAAGACCACGACGTCGGCCGTGCGCGGGCAGCTGCGGGATGCCACGACCCGTGCCGAGGCGATGAGCCTGATACTGGCGCGCTGACCGGGGCCCGACCGCGGGGGCCGCGGGGTCATGCCGCCGGGGCCGTGCCCGGGGTGTCGTCGTCCTCGTCCTCCGGGAGCTTGCAGACGCGCTCCAGGAAGATGGCCGCCGCGATGACGGCGACGGCAGCGAGGACCGAGAAGCCGGCGTAGATGGCCTGGTCGCGGCGGGCCGGGATGTCCAGGAACTCCAGGAGGAAGACGCCCGTGCCGCCGTACATCCCGGCGACGAGGGCGGCGACCAGGGCGCTGGACTGGCCGAAGACGACCGCGCGGGCCGCCATCAGGGGGTCGACGCCCTTGGCGCCGGGGCGGCGCTCGCGCTGGGCCTTGAGGCGGGCGCGGATCGAGATCGCCGTGGCGAGCAGGACCACGGCGATCACGGCCAGGACCACGGGGGCGGCCAGGGGGACGCTCGGCAGGGTCCCGATCGCGTTCCACAGGCGGGCGCCCGCCCAGGACAGGACTCCGGCCAGGGCGAAAACGCCGGCCAGCACCCTGATACGCAGCTCTCTCACGGTGTCCCTTCGGTTGCCCCGGAGGCCCGGCCCGGATGTCCGCCGGGTCGCCGACGACCGCGTGCGTGCGGTCCGTCTTGACCTTAACGGCTACTCGGGCAGCCTGAGTTCCAGGTCGGCGCGGGGTGTGATGCCCTCGCGGGTGACGGTGGACAGGAGCCCGGCGACCGGGCCGCGGCCGGGGAGCAGGGCCTCGGGGTCCAGGTCGTGCCAGGGGGCGAGGACGAAGGCGCGTTCGTGAGCTCGCGGGTGGGGGAGCGTGAGCCGGGGGTCGTCGGAGGTCTCGTCCGCGTAGGCGACGATGTCGACGTCGAGGGTGCGGGCGCCCCAGCGTTCGTCCCGTACGCGGTGGAAGGCCTCCTCGACGGCCTGCGCGCGCTCCAGGAGCGAGGACGGGGGGAGGGTGGTCTTCAGGACCACGACCGCGTTGAGGTACGACGGCTGGCTGCCCGGCTCGACGCCCCAGGGTTCCGTCTCGTAGACGGGTGAGACGCCCTTGACGCGGACGCCGGGGGTGTCCTCCAGGGCGTCGACGGCGCCCTGCAGGGTCTCCAGGCGGTTGCCGAGGTTGGAGCCGAGGGAGATCACGGCGCGCCGGGGTTTGTGCAGGGTGGTGTCGGCGGCGTCGACCTGCTCCGTGACGGAGGCGGGTACCGGCTGCACGGTCGGGTCGGTGTGGCCCGGGTCGGACGGCCTGGTCATACGCGGCTCCGGGTGATGGTGACGGTCACGTCGTCGAAGGGGACCGTGATCGGCGCGTCCGGTTTGTGGACGCAGACCTCGACCTCCAGCACCGTCTCGTGCCTGAGACACGTGCGGGCGATGCGTTCGGCGAGCGTCTCGATGAGGTTGACGGGCTCGCCCTCGACGACGGCCACGACCTCCTCGGCCACGATTCCGTAGTGCGCGGTCTTCGTCAGGTCGTCGTCGGCGGCGGCCGGGCCGATGTCGAGGCCGAGGACGAGGTCCACGATGAAGGTCTGGCCCTCCTCGCGCTCCTTGGGGAACACGCCGTGGTGCCCGCGGGCCTTCAGGCCGCGCAGCGCGACACGATCCACGCGAATCACTCCTGCAATCGTCGGTGTCGGCCCGTCCGCGCCAGGTGCGGGTGGTGCGGACGGCCTCGGTCGAATCTACCTGCGAACACTGACAGTGCCGGGCCGCGGGGGCGCGGGCGGGCTCCGGAGGATCCGTCGCCCGTCCCCCGGGAAGACCCGGTGGCCCAGGGGTTGGTAGCCGTCCCTACCCCGGTTCCGTACGTCCAACCATGGACGCGCGTATCGACCCGCCGCGGGTTTCGGGGCTCGTGGGCCGGGGGCGCGGAGAGGCGTCCGGGTGCGGTCTCCCCTTCAGGGGGTCTCGTCGCCTTCCTCGTCGTCGGTCTCGGACAGGACGGGGGAGGCGTGGTGGGCCCAGAGTTTCCAGCCGTCGCCGGTGCGGCGGAACACGTTCGTGGCGACCACGAGCTGGCCGAGGAGCGGGCCGGGTTCGTCGCTGCCCTCGGGGGCGGGGCCGCCGCTGAGGATGTTCTCCGTGCAGGTCACCAGGGCGGTGTCGCCGGTGACGGACACGTGCACGTCGGTGAGGAAGAACTGGATGTATTCGGTGTTCGCCATGATCAGCGCGTATGCCCTGAGAACCTCGCCGCGGCCGGTGAGGACGGGCCAGCCGGGATGCACGCAGGAGATCACGCCCGCGTCGGCGGGGTCGTGGTACGTCTCGTCGACGCCCAGGTCGGACGGCGTGAGCCAGAGCGAGGTGAGCGTCTCGAAGTCGCCGCGCTCCATGGCCTCGTAGTAGGCCGTGTTGGCGGCCTCCACCTGCTCGACGTCCGTGTGGGGGGCGCTCACCGGGTGCCCTCGGCGTCGACGCCGGTGGGGGCGGCCGCGTCTGCGGCGGCCACCGGTTTGGCCGTGTCTGCCGTGTCTGCGGTGTTCGCCGTGTTCGCCGTACGGGGCGGGGTACGGGCGTGGGCGACGGCGTGGGCGACGCGTACGGCGTCGGCGGTGGCGCGGACCTCGTGGACGCGTACGGCCCAGGCACCGGCGTGGGCCGCGAGCGCGGAGACGGCGGCGGTGGCGGCGTCGCGTTCCCGGGCGGGCGGTGGGGTGCCGTCGGGTCCGGCGAGGACGCGGCCGAGGAACCGCTTGCGGGAGGCGGCGACGAGCAGCGGGTGGCCGAGGCCGAGCAGGCGGTCGAGGCGGGCGAGGAGTTCCAGGTCGTGGACCGCGTCCTTGGAGAAGCCGAGGCCGGGGTCGACCACGATGCGGTCGGGGGCGATGCCGCCCGCGAGAACGGCCTCCACGCGTGCGTGCAGCTCGTCCACGACCTCGGTGACGACGTCGTCGTAGTCACCGTGGGCGTTGCCGCCGGACAGGAAGCCGCGCCAGTGCATGACGACGAACGGGGCCCCGGCCGCGGCGACGGCGGGGATCATGGCGGGGTCGGCGAGGCCGCCGCTGACGTCGTTGACGAGCGCGGCGCCGGCGGCGAGGGCCCGCTCGGCGACGGAGGCGCGCATCGTGTCGACGGAGATGACGACGCCTTCGGCGGCGAGGCCGCGGACGACGGGGACGACGCGCTTGAGCTCCTCGGCCTCGTCCACGCGGGTGGCGCCGGGGCGGGTGGACTCGCCGCCGACGTCCACCAGGTCGGCGCCCTCGGCGACCAGGGCGAGGCCGTGCTTGACGGCGGTGGTCGTGTCGAACCAGCGGCCGCCGTCGGAGAAGGAGTCGGGGGTGACGTTCACGACTCCCATGACCGCGCAACGGCCCCAGTCCGGGAGGCCTGCCACGCGCCCGCGTCCGCTGTTCTGCTTGCTCATGTGTTCAGCGTAGGCCCGCGGGCGGGGGCCGGGTGATGCGGCCCGGGCGGGAGCCCCGAGGTGGGGGGTGGGCTTCCGCCCGGGCCTGTCCGTGGTGGCGGCGGTGCCTGGCCCGCGGTGCGGGGCGGCCGGCACACGCGCGCGTGGTGACCACGGAGGGAGGAGTGGCGTGGGG
The DNA here is from genome assembly GCF_040638805.1 of Streptomyces sp. NPDC005925. Classification (NCBI taxonomy): domain Bacteria; kingdom Bacillati; phylum Actinomycetota; class Actinomycetes; order Kitasatosporales; family Streptomycetaceae; genus Streptomyces; species Streptomyces sp. NPDC005925. The sequence goes on from NZ_JBEXVL010000009.1 coordinate 172,118, forward strand.
GACGGAGACGAGGAAGTCGTTCCGTCCGGGGCGTGCGGCGAACGGGGCCGGCGCATCGGGCGTCGGGCCGGACGTCGCGTCGGCCGGTGGGTGCGGGTGGTTGTGCGGAAAGCGGGTGTCCGGGCCAGGGCGCTTGTGCGGGAAGCGGCGGTCCCGGCCAGGGCGGTGAGCACGGCGACGGGGAGCAGGCTCGCCCGTGCGGCGCCCTTGGCTCCGCGGGGCCGGGAGGCGGGACGACGCGGGCGGCGACGTCCGGGAGCTTCACGACGGCGCGGGTCCGGCCGACGCGGCCCGGCAGGGCACCGGGGCGGAGGCGACGCAGGGTGCGCGGCAGGCGACGCGGGCGGGCCGCGACCGCGCCCGGCCTTTCCCTTCCGGTCCTGACAGACATCGCATCCCGTCGTTCCGCTGGTGCCGCCGGCTCGGCTGGTTCCGTCGGTTCGCTGCTTCGGTGAGAGATCCTGGGCCGGGTGCCGGGAGAGGCATTCGGCGGCATTGCGTCTTCTAGGACGGTCAGTTGGCGGGGGAGGTTCACTCGCTTTCGGCACATGTTCCTCCGGGGGAGCAGAAAGCCCGTGGGTGAGGGGGTGCGGGGGCGCCCGGGGCAGGCGGGACGGGGGTTTCCGGCGCGGCCGAAGTGGATCGGGGAAGGGGTCCGGAGTGGATCAGGAAGGGATCGGCAGGCGCGGGAGAGCGGCGACCGATGAACGATCCTGGCGGAATTGACTATTCCTCTTGAACCCCTCGGGATGGCTTTGTTTTTGCCGCCCGGGGAGCCAAGAATCGCCCGCGCGCGGTAGGTTTCTGGCCATGCCACGTGGACGTCACCGCCATTCCCCGCCCCTGCACAGGCTGCTGCCCCCGTCGGCGATCGCAGGCGTCTCCGTCGTCTGCGCGCTGGGACCCTGGGTGTTCTCGGAAGCCCTGGTGCTGCGCGGCCTGGCCGCCACCGCCGCGGTGACCGCGCTCGCCGGCGCCGTCGTCATGCGCCGCTGGGACATCCAGGCGGGCAAGCGGGTCGCCGACCTCATGCGCGTGCGTGCGAGCGACGAGTGGCAGCACGAGGAACGCGTCGCCGAGCTGGAGACCGACCTCGAGGAGTCGCGGGAACTGCGCGGCAAGCTGGAGCAGAAGCTGCGCGCCAAGCGGGCGGAACTGGCGGGGCTGCGCAACGAGCACGCGGCGCTGCTGCGGCGGTACGCCACGGCCGAGACGGAGCGGGCGAGTGCCCTGGAGGGCCGCCGCCTGCTGGAGATCGAGGCGTCGACTCCCGCCCGCGCGCTGCCCGCGGCGCCCGTCCCGGCGCAAGCGGCACCGCCGGCCGGGACGGCCCGGTCGGCGGTGCCGGCCGAGTCGCCCCGGTCGGTCGAGGAGAGCGGGCGCGAGAGCGGCGCGGACGGGGCGGCCGAAAAGTCTGAGAAGACGCCGGCCGTCCCCGCGGTGTTCTCGCCCGAGGGTTCGCAGCTGTACCTGCGGGCGCGGGCGGCGCTGGCCAGGCTCGACCCCGACGGACCCGAGGGCCCCCGGGGTCCCGTCGGCCCGGACCAGAGCGGCGACGGCGACGGTGACGGCGACGGGTCGCCCAAGGGCGGCGGCGGCGCGCCCAGGGGCCGGGCGGCCGGGGCGGGCGCGAAGGCGGGCGCGGCCGGTACCGGGCACGGGACCGCGCGGGAGGACGAAGCGCGGGGGAAGCCCGAGGCGGCCGACGTGCACGAGCGCGTGGCCGCCCACTCCGCAGCCCACTCCGCGGCACCGCGGGCGCAGGGCGCGCAGGGGCCCGGCCGGTCCGGTCACTTCACCGTGCCGACCGCGGTGGCCGTCGCCCCGCAGGCCCCGGCACGGCGTCCGTCGGCCGAGGGCGGGTTCGACTTCTTCGGTACGAAGCAGCAGACGCCGGAACGGGCCGGCGCCCTGGAGGCCATGCAGAACGAGGATCTCGCCGACGTCGTCGGCCAGGAGGCGCTGGCGTTCCACAAGGCCGAGTCGGAGGCCGACTTCAAGTCGCCCGACGCGGATTCCCGGGAGAACCCGCAGGTGATCGACCTGACGGCGCACGACGAGACCGAGCAGATCGACGTGCAGGGACTGCGCAGCGCCGCCTCCTGACGACGCCGCACGACCGGCGGACGACTCCTCGCTCGCGACGCCGACGCGGGGCAGGCGGAACACGCCGTCCCGCGTCGGTGCCGTCCGCCCCCGCTCACGCCATCCAGCGGTCCGGACGGGCGTCCCTGCGGCCGGTGCGGGAGCGCTCCGCCTGGGCGCGCAGGAGGTCCGCGGCCTCCTCGGCGTCCCGCAGACGGGCCGTCACCGTCCTGTTGGCGCCGGTGTCCACGTGCACGTCGGCCACCCGGCACAGCCGCTGCCACGGCCCCTGCGTGAGCCGTACGCTCTGCACCTTCGCGTGCGGCACCAGCGAGAGGCTGCGGCGCAGCAGTCCGGAACCGGTGGCGAACACCGTGCCGGAGACGCCCAGTCCGTGGCCCCGCCACCACACCGGCACGCACCGCCCGGCACGGCGCGGCGGCCGGGACAGCGCGGCGCGCGGCGGCACGCTCACGCCGGGCAGCACACGCGTCACGATCGCGGCGGCGGCCTCCCGCGGGGCGACGGGCATCAGGACCGAGTTGGACGATCCGGCCACGTCCAGCTCCACACGCACCCAGTCCCGCCCGCGCCACAGCAGCGGCTGCACGATCCGTACCGTCTGCACCCGGCCCGGCGGCACCGTCTCGTGGGTGCGGTCCAGCAGTCCGTGGTCAAGGCGCAGTCCGTCGGGGGACTCGCCCACCGTCCAGTCGTACTCGCGGACGTAGCGGCCCACGCTGCTCGCGCCCGCCGCGCCGAGCAGGGGCAGGGCGGTCGCCAGGACCGTCCAGGGACTGTGCGTGAACAGCCACAGCACCGGCGGTACGACGAGCGCGGCGGCCAGCGTGCCCCACGTCGCGCCGGTCAGCAGCAGCGACACGGCGAGCACGCCGGGCGGTACGCGCAGCAGCTCGCGGGACGGCGCCTCCCCGACCTCGTGCGCGGTCTCGGGGGCGAAACCGGCCGCCCGCGCGAGGAGTTCGGCGCGCAGCGCGCGTGCCTCGTCGGCGCCCAGGAACGCCAGTTCGTCCTTCTTGTGCGTGCCGATGACGTCGAGCCGGAGTTTCGCGACGCCCGCGACCCGGGCGAGCAGCGGCTGGGTGACGTCGACGGCCTGGAGACGGTCCAGCCGGATGTGCGCGGTGCGCCGGAACAGCAGGCCGGTGCGGATGCGCAGTTCGGTGCCGGTCACCGCGAAGTGCGTGAACCACCAGGTCAGGAAGCCGTACAGGGCGGCGGCCGGGAGGAGTACCGCGAGGCCGGCGAGGAGGGTCTCGGTGGTCAGCCGGGTGAGCTGGCGCTGCGTCTGGTCGGGGTCGTGGACGGCCCAGCCGACGACGACGGCGACGGGCGCCCAGGCGCGGCGCAACGGGGTGACGGGATGCAGCCGCCGCTCGGTGATGCCCTCGCCGCCGCCTTTCCCGGCGGACGGGGCCGGCACGGCTGTCCCCTCGCCCTGTTCCGTACGGTCCTCTTCCGTGGAGTTCCTTTCCGTGCGGTCTACGTCCGTGGAGTCCCTTTCCGTGCGGTCTACGTCTGTGGGGCCCCTTTCCGTGGGGTCCTCGTCCGTGGGGTCCTTTCCCGTGGGGTCCTCCTTCGGAAGGTCCTTCCCCGGCGAGCCGTTCCCCGGCGAGCCGTTCCCTGGAAGGTCCGCTTCCGGGAGGTCTTCCTCCGGCGCGGTCACAGCCCGGCCGATCGGGCCTCGCCCAGTGCGGTGAGGCGGTCGCGCAGGCGCTCCGCCTCGGCGGGGTCGAGACCCGGGATGCTCGCGTCGGTCGCGGCGGCGGCCGTGTGCAGCTGCACCCCGGCCAGCCCGAAGTGCCGCTCGACCGGCCCGGACGTCACCTCCACGAGCTGCATGCGCCCGTACGGCACGACCGTCTCCTCGCGCCACAGCACACCCCGGCTGATCAGCAGGTCGTCGGCGCGTTCGGCGTACCGCCAGGAGCGCCAGTTGCGGCCCAGCACCACCCAGCCCCAGGCCATCACGGCCAGCGGCAGCAGCGCGACCGCCGCCCAGCCGGGCCCCACCAGCAGCCCCGGCAGCAGCCCGGCGGCCAGGGTCAGCAGCCCCAGCCACACCACCAGCAGCAGCCGGCGCATCCGCAGCAGGCCGTGCGGCAGCCCGGTCCACTCCGGTTCGGCGCCGCCCGCCCCCGTGCCGTCCGCTCCGGCCGCCGCTCCGGGCGTTCCCGCTGCCTGCGTCCCGTCCGCGCTCCCCGTTTCCATGGGGTCAGCGTACGTAGGGGAGACTGTGTTCATGACTCCTACGACGGAGACCATGGTCGGAATCGGCGGCGCCGCGGAGAGCACCGACATGGTGCTGAACATCGGGCCCCAGCACCCGTCCACGCACGGCGTGCTGCGGCTGAAGCTCGTCCTGGACGGTGAGCGCATCACGCGTGCGGAGCCGGTGATCGGCTATATGCACCGGGGTGCGGAGAAGCTGTTCGAGGCGCGGGACTACCGGCAGATCATCATGCTGGCCAACCGCCACGACTGGCTGTCGGCGTTCTCCAACGAGCTCGGCGTGGTCCTCGGGGTGGAGCGCATGCTCGGCATGGAGGTTCCCGAGCGGGCGGTGTGGACGCGCACGCTGCTCGCCGAGCTGAACCGCATGCTCAACCACCTGATGTTCCTCGGCTCGTACCCGCTGGAGCTCGGCGGGATCACGCCGGTGTTCTACGCGTTCCAGGAGCGCGAGACCCTCCAGAACGTGATGGAGGAGGTTTCCGGCGGGCGTATGCACTACATGTTCAACCGGGTCGGGGGCCTCAAGGAGGACCTGCCGGCCGGATGGACGGCACGCGCGCGGGCGGCCGTCGCCGCCGTGCGCTCGCGCATGGACCGCCTCGACGACCTGGTCCTGGGCAACGAGATCTTCCGTGGCCGCACGCGCGGCGTGGGCGTCCTCCCGCCGCGGGCGGTGCACGCGTACGGGGTCAGCGGGCCGATCGGGCGGGCGTCGGGCGTCGACTTCGACCTGCGCCGCGACGAGCCGTATCTGGCGTACGGCGATCTTCAGGACGTCCTGAGGGTCGTCACCCGGCAGGAGGGCGACTGCCTGGCCCGCTTCGAGTGCCTGCTGGAGCAGACGCACAACTCCCTCGACCTCGCGGACGCCTGCCTGGACCGGCTCGCCGGCCTGCCGCCCGGCCCGATCAACCAGCGGCTGCCCAAGGTGCTGAAGGCACCCGAGGGGCACACATACACGTGGACCGAGAATCCGCTCGGCATCAACGGCTACTACCTCGTCAGCAAGGGCGAGAAGACGCCGTACCGGCTGAAGCTGCGCTCGGCGTCGTACAACAACATCCAGGCGCTGACCGAGCTGCTGCCGGGGACGCTCGTCGCGGACATGGTGGCGATCCTGGGGTCAATGTTCTTCGTCGTCGGGGACATCGACAAATAGGTCCGCCGCCGCGTCGCCGACGGCGACGGGCTGGAGCAGCCAGAGGAAGTCGCCGAGACCGCCCGGGGCGGTCAGTTCGGCGGCCTCACCCGCGCGCGCGAGGGCGCGTACGTAGGCGGCCGGGTCGGTGGACGCCAGGGCGAGCGGCGGCCGGGCGCCCGTGACACCGAGGGCGCGCAGCGCGGTGCGCTGCGGCAGCAGGCGCCCGCCGGGCAGGGCGCAGGCGTCCAGGGCGACGTGCGCGGTGATGTCGCACGACCCGTCCGGCACGGGCGGGACCTCGCGCCCCGCACGGAAGCCGGTGAGCGTGCCGAACGGCGGGCGGGCGTGCGCCGAGTGCGCGTAGTCGACGGCGACGGCGAGGCCCCGGGCGAGGGTGCCGGCCGCCGACGCCCACGCCTCGTCCCTCGGCAGCCCGATCTCGGCCCGCAGTCCCTCCCGGGCCCGCTGTCCGATCTCGGCCCGCATCCCTTCCTGGGCCCGCATCCCTTCCTGGGCCCGCAGTCCTTCCTGGGCCCGCACCCCCTCCGGGGGCTGCCCGCCCGTAGGGGCTCCCCTTCCCTCCGCGGTCCGCGGGTCTCCGGCAGTCCCCGGCTCACGCGCGGCCCGTGGTTCCTCCGTGGTCCGTAGCTCGTCTGCGGGCCGTGGTCCCCCCGGGGCCCGTGGATATTCCGCGGTCCGTGGTTCCCCCGGTGCCTGTGGAGTCGCCGCGATCCGTCTCTCTCCGGTGGGGGGAAGCGGCCACCAGCGGGCCAGCCAGTCGGCGTCCGGGCCGGTGACCGGCTCCCCGAGCCGTTCGGTGCCGTCCCGGCCGACGAGTACGCGCCGGACGGCACCGGCGGAGTCCACCTCGGCGACATCCACGGGCACGTTGTCCAGCCACTCGTTGGCGAACAGCAGCCCGGTGACACCGGTCGGGGGTCCGGACAGCCACTCGATACGGTGATCGAGCCCGGCGGGGCGGTCGGCGATCTCGACGGCGTACGCGCGCGTGCGCGACGCCACATCTGCGGGCAGGGCCGCGAGGACACCCGTGACGAGTTCGCCGCGCCCGGCCGCCATGTCGACGAAACTCAGTTCCTCCGGCCTGCCCAGCGCCTCGTCCACCCGGCACAACAGCCGCGCCACGGCCCCGGCGAACAGCGGTGACGCGTGCACGGACGTGCGGAAATGCCCGGCCGGCCCCTCGCTCCGGCGGTAGAACCCGGCGGGCCCGTACAGCGCCTCCCGCGTGGCGGCCCGCCAGCCCCGCCACTCGCCGGGCGCCCGAGCCGTGTCCGCCGTGTCCGCTCTCATCCGGTCAGGTTAAGCACACGGGAACGCGGCCCCTCCACCTTGGGGAGTAGGCGGGGGCGGTACGGATCGGCCCACCGGTTGACTCCCGCACTCGCCACGCTTGCCTACGCTGGGTTATGTGCAGCGCCTCTATGACTTCCTCCGCAAGCACCCGACCGGGGTCGACACCTTCTGGGCCGTCGTCCTGCTCGGGCTCGCGGCGGTGGCCGAAGGCCCCCGGCAGGAGACCGACGGCGCCGATCCGCCCTGGGCGGTCGCCCCCGTCATCCTGCTGTTGTGCCTGGTCCTGGCCTTGCGTCGGCGCATGCCCGAGCGGATGCTGCTGGTCGCGCTCGCGGTGGGCGTCGGGCAGCTGGTGCTGGACGTCGGGACGATGACCGCCGACTTCGGCATGCTCGTGATCATCTACACGGTCGCCGCCGAGGGCGCGCGCTGGGCGTCCCGGCTCTCCCTGGGCGCGGGCCTGTGCGCCGCGCCCCTCGCGCAGGTGCGCTGGCCGGACGAGTACACGGGCGTCGCGGGCAACGTCGCGGCGGGGGTGTTCCTGACGGTGCCGTTCGCCCTCGCCTGGGTGCTGGGCGACTCCATCCGGACCCGCCGCGCCTACTTCGCCCAGCTGGAGGAGCGCGCCGCCCGCCTGGAGAAGGAGCGCGAGGCGCAGGCCAAGGTCGCCGTCGCCGCCGAACGCGCACGCATCGCCCGCGAGTTGCACGACGTCGTCGCGCACAACGTCTCCGTCATGGTCGTCCAGGCCGACGGCGCCGCCTACGTCCTGGACGCCGCGCCCGACCAGGCGAAGAAGGCCCTGGAGACCATCTCCTCCACCGGCCGCCAGGCCCTCGCCGAGATGCGCCGGCTGCTCGGAGTGCTGCGCACCGGCGAGCACCAGGAGGCCGGCGAGTACGTGCCGCAGCCCGACGTCGAGCAGATAGAGGATCTGGTCGAGCAGTGCCGCGGGTCCGGGCTGCCCGTCGACTTCAAGGTCGAGGGCACGCCGCGCCCGCTGCCCAGCGGCGTCGAGCTCACGGCGTACCGCATCGTGCAGGAGGCGCTGACCAACACCCGCAAGCACGGCGGACCGGAGGCGGGCGCCAGTGTGCGCCTGGTCTACTTCGACGACGGGCTCGGCCTGCTCGTCGAGGACGACGGCAAGGGGGCCCCGCACGAGCTGTACGAGGACGGCGGCCTGGACGGCCGGGGGCACGGCCTGATCGGTATGCGCGAACGGGTCGGGATGGTGGGCGGCACCCTGGACGCGGGCCCGCGCCCCGGCGGAGGATTCCGCATCAGCGCGCTGCTCCCGCTCAAACCCGCGCACTGATGCCGCCGTACTCCGCCTCCGCTGTCGACACCCCCGTCACACCGGCCGACCGGCCGACCGACGGCCCCGCCTGCGGAGCCCCGGGAGACCTCCGGAGCCCCAAAGCCCCCGAAGCCCCGAAGCCCCGAAGACCCTTAAGACAGACAGACCGAGAGAGACGAACGGAAGAGGCCCCCGATGGCGATCCGCGTGATGCTCGTCGACGACCAGGTGCTGCTGCGCACCGGGTTCCGGATGGTGCTCGCCGCCCAGCCGGACATGGAGGTCGTCGCGGAGGCGGGCGACGGCGTGGAGGCCATCCAGGTGCTGTCCTCGGCCGAGGCCGACGTCGTCCTGATGGATGTCCGCATGCCGAAGCTGGACGGTGTCGAGGCCACCCGTCGCATCTGCGCCGCGCCGAACCCGCCGAAGGTGCTGATCCTCACCACCTTCGACCTCGACGAGTACGCCTTCTCCGGGCTGAAGGCGGGCGCCTCCGGCTTCATGCTCAAGGACGTGCCGCCCGGCGAACTGCTCACCGCGATCCGCGCCGTGCACAGTGGTGACGCGGTCGTCGCGCCGTCGACCACCCGCCGTCTGCTGGACCGTTTCGCCCCGATGCTGCCCAGCAGTGCGGCGCGGCCCGGGCACCAAGGGCTCGAGCGGCTCACCGAGCGGGAGCGTGAGGTCATGGGGCTGGTCGCGCAGGGCCTGTCCAACGGGGAGATCGCCGCCCGGCTCGTGCTGTCCGAGGCGACCGTGAAGACGCACGTCGGCCGCATCCTGACCAAGCTGGGCCTCCGGGACCGCGTCCAGGTGGTGGTCCTGGCGTACGAGACGGGTCTGGTGCGGGCCGGAGGGCTCGGCTGAGGGGACCGGCGGCGGGGCCCCCGGGCTCGCGCCCGGGCGGGCGTCGGTAGGGTCTGCGCATGCTCCTGTGGATCAACGGCCCCTACGGCGGCGGCAAGACACAGACCGCACACGAGATCCAGCGCCGCCTGCCCGGCAGCGTCATCTGCGATCCCGAGCACGCCGGGTTCGGTCTGCGCCGCATGCTCCCTCCCGGACTGCGCGGCGACTTCCAGGACTTGGCGTCCTGGCGGAAGGGCGTCGTGGAGGTGCTCGATCTCGCGGCCGCCAAGCACGACGGCGTCGTGATCGTCCCCATGACGGTCACCGACTCCGGCTACTTCGCCGAGACCGTGGGTGCCCTGCGCGATCTCCACCACGACGTACGGCACTTCACGCTCCTGGCAGAGCGCGGCACCGTGCTGCGCAGGCTGCGCGAGCGCGGCGTCGGGCGCGCCCTGCGCCACCTCACCGGCAGGAACGGCGGGGCGCGCGGCGAGAAATGGGCCGTGCAGCAGCTCGACCACTGTCTGAGGCGGCTGGGCGAACCGGAGTTCGCCGAGCACCTGTGGACGGACCACTCGACCGTGCCGAAGACCGCGGACCGCATAGCCGTCCTGGCCGGGCTGCAGTTGCGGCCCAACAAGGACGGCGCGCTGCGCAACAGGCTCCGGCAGGCACGGGTGGGTCTGCGGCACATCCGCTTCGACTGACCCCGCGGGTGCGCGAGCGGGCCCGGACGCGTCGTCCGCCGGCATACGGGCACGGAGGCCGCGGTCTGTCGGATCGCGGGCACGGAGGCGGGCGCGGGGGCGTGGTCCGTCGGCGGGCTACCGGGTGAGCCGGGCCACGAACTCCGTGACGGCCCCGGTGACGTCGTCCGGCGTCCAGTCCAGGCCGGGGGACCGCACGTGGATCTCCGTGCAGGCCAGGCCCGGCCCCGTCGAGGTCCAGGCGTTCGCGAAGAGCATGGTGCCGGTCTCCTCGGCGGTGCGGATCGCGGCCTCCGTCAGGTCCTCGGCGTCGTAGGGCAGCCACACCTGGAAGTCGTGGGTGTGCGGCACCTCGGGGTGCACGCGCGCCCACGGCAGCCCGGCCGCCGCGAGCCCCTCGCGCAGCGCCGCGGCCACCACGCGCGCGTGCCGTACGTACTCCGGCAGCCGCGGCAGTTCCCGCTCCAGGCCCGCGAGGGCCGACAGCACGGTCGGGAACTGCTGGAACAGCATCCCGCCGTAGCGGTGGCGCCACGCCTTCGCCTCGGTCACCAGGGTCTGCGGGCCCGCGAGCGCGGCGCCGCCGAAGCCGCCCAGGGACTTGTAGAAGGACACGTAGACGCTGTCGGCGAGGCCCGCGATCTCGTCCAGCGGGCGGCCGAAGTGGACGGTGGACTCCCACAGGCGCGCGCCGTCGAAGTGCACCACCGCGTCACGCTCCCGCGCCGCCGCCACGACCTCGGTGAGCTCCTCCCAGGTGGGCAGCAGGAATCCGGCGTCCCTGAGGGGCAGTTCCAGCATCAGCGCCCCGAAAGGCTCCTCGAAGTCCCGTACCTCGGCGACCGTCGGCAGCCGCGGCTCGGTGGTCACGCGGACCGGAAGCAGGCCGCTGACCCGGCTGAACGCGTCGCGCTCGTGGACCTCCGGGTGGCTCAGGGGGTGCAGGGCGACGGTGGGGTTCCCGGTGCGGCCGGCCCAGCAGCGCAGGGCGACCTGCTGGGCCATCGTGCCCGTCGGGAAGAACGCGGCGGCCTCCGTGCCGAGCAGCCGGGCGGTGCGTTCCTCCAGGGCCTCCACGATGCCGTTGCCGTACAGGTCGGACGGCTCGTCCAGGTCGTACACGTCGGACGCCGACTCCAGCGCCGCGAGGCGGTCCCGGAGGGTGCCGAGGAAGCCGGGGCGCGCCAGGACGCGTTCGGCGCCGCGCTGGGCGGTCCTACGGCGCTCCCGGAGGCGTTGCGCGTCCTCGTCGTGGGGGTCGTAGACGGATGCGTCCTGGTCGGACGCGTTCTGGAGGCGGACATTCCGCGCTGCTGCGTCGTCCGCAGGGTCGCCCGCCGGGTTGTCGGTCGGGCCGTTCGCCGGGGCGCCCACCGGGTCGTCCGCCGGATTGCCCATCGGGCCGTTCGCCGGGTTGTCCGCCGTGTCCGCCCGGTCGCCCCCCGGGCCGTTCGCCGCGTTTCCCGCCGGGCCGTTCGCCGTATCGCTCATGGTCGGATCATCCCGTGCGGCGGCCCGCGCGGGCATGCGCAATTTCCGACGCCCCGGGGCCTCGGTTGTCCACAGGAACCCACAGCCTGTGGACAATCGGACGGCCCTCGGACCGATCGCGTTAGCATGACGAGAAATCGTCCGGTACCCAGAGCGGACTGGAACGGGAAGGCCGTCGTCGCGTGAGTACAAGCCAACAGCCGGATCCCCGGGACCGCCCCGCGCGGCTCACCGTAGGCGTCGTGGGCGCCGGACGGGTGGGCACGGCGCTCGCCGCGTCCCTGCAACTCGCCGGGCACCGCCCGGTCGCCGCCTCGGGCGTCTCCGACGCCTCCCGGCGGCGCGCCGCGGACCTGCTCCCCCACGTGCCGCTCGTGCCGCCCGCGGAGGTCCTCGGGCGGGCCGACCTGGTACTGCTGACCGTCCCCGACGACGCCCTGCCCGGCCTGGTCGCCGGGCTGGCGGAGACCGGCGCCGTACGGCCCGGCCAGCTGCTGGCGCACACCTCCGGGCGGTACGGCGCGAAGGTCCTCGACCCCGCCCTGCGCGCGGGCGCGCTGCCACTGGCCCTGCACCCGGCGATGACGTTCACCGGCACACCCGTGGACGTCCAGCGACTGGCCGGCTGCTCCTTCGGCGTCACGGCGCCCGACGAACTGCGGCTGGCAGCCGAGGCCCTGGTCATCGAGATGGGCGGCGAACCCGAGTGGATCGCGGAGGAAAACCGTCCGCTCTACCACGCGGCGCTCGCCCTGGGCGCGAACCACCTCGTCACCCTCGTCGCCCAGTCGCTGGAGCTGCTGCGCACGGCCGGTGTCGGGGCACCCGACCGGATGCTCGGCCCGCTGCTCGGCGCCGCCCTGGACAACGCCCTGCGTTCCGGCGACGCGGCCCTCACCGGCCCCGTCGCGCGCGGCGACGCCGGAACCGTCGCGGCCCACGTGCGTGAGCTGCGCGAGCACGCCCCGGCCACCGTCGACGGTTACCTGGCGTTGGCCCGCGCCACCGCCGACCGTGCGCTCGCCTCCGGCCTGCTCAAGCCGGAGCTCGCCGAGGACCTTCTCGGCGTACTCGCCAACGGCGGAGCCCACGGCCTGCACAACCCGCACGGCTCGCACGGCCCGCACGACCCGCATGCCGCGCACGGCTCGCAGGGAGCGGACGTGCCTGACGGCACCGGCGGCACGGAAGGCACCGGCGGCACGGAGGGCACCGGCGGCGCCGAATGCACGGACGGCACGGACGGCACGGACCGCACGGACGGCACCGACGGCACCGAAGGGGACGGCCGATGACCACCACCCTGCTGCGCACCGCCGAGGAACTCCACGCTCGCGCGCGTGCGGGACGCCGCGCCGCCGTGATGACCATGGGCGCCCTGCACGAGGGGCACGCCACGCTGGTCCGCACCGCGCGCGGCCTCGCCGGACCCGACGGCGAGGTCGTGGTCACCGTCTTCGTCAATCCGCTCCAGTTCGGCGCGGGTGAGGACCTCGACCGCTACCCGCGCACCCTGGACGCCGACATCAAGGTCGCCGAGGAGGCGGGCGCGGACGTCGTGTTCGCCCCGTCCCTCGCCGAGGTCTACCCCGGCGGCGAACCCCAGGTCCGGATCAGCGCGGGCCCCATGGGGGAACGCCTGGAGGGCGCCTCCCGCCCCGGGCACTTCGACGGCATGCTCACCGTCGTCGCCAAACTGCTGCACCTCACCCGACCCGACACCGCGCTGTACGGGCAGAAGGACGCCCAGCAGCTCGCCCTGATCCGGCGCATGGTGCGCGACCTGAACTTCGGCGTCGAGATCGTCGGCGTCCCCACGGTGCGCGAGGACGACGGCCTGGCGCTGTCCAGCCGCAACCGCTACCTCTCGCCCCGGGAGCGGCGTACGGCCCTCGCCCTGTCGCAGGCCCTGTTCGCGGGCCGCGACCGGCAGGCCGCGCAGGAGGCGCTGCGCGTCAGGGCCCAGGAGTGGCCGGCCACGCGCGCGCGTGCCGAGGCGCTCAGCGCGATGGGCGAGTCCCGGGCCGCCGCCGACGCGCACGCGGTCGCGCAGGCCTCGCCGTGCGGCCCGGCCGCGGTCCGCGCGGCGGCGCGGCAGATCCTCGACGACGCGGCCCGCCTCGATCCGCCGCTCGCGCTGGACTACCTGGCGCTGGTGGACCCGTCCGACTTCACCGAGGTCGCCGACGACCACACCGCCGAGGCGGTCCTCGCGGTCGCCGCCCGCGTCGGCACGACCCGCCTGATCGACAACGTCCCGCTCACGTTCCGGGCCCCCGAAGCCCCCGAAGTCCCCGAAGTCCCCGAAGCCCTCGGCACCCCTGGAACCCCCGGAGCCGCCTCGTGACCAGCACCGGCATACGACTGCACGCGCCCGCGCCCGGCTGGTCGATCCCGGCCGACGTCGTGGTCGTCGGCTCCGGCGTCGCCGGGCTCACCGCTGCGCTGCGCTGCGAGGCCGCCGGGCTGCACACCGTCGTGGTCACCAAGGCCCGCCTGGACGACGGCTCCACGCGCTGGGCGCAGGGCGGCATCGCCGCGGCGCTCGGCGAGGGCGACAGCCCCGAGCAGCACCTGGACGACACCCTGGTCGCGGGCGCCGGCCTGTGCGACGTGGAGGCGGTCCGGCTGCTCGTCACCGAGGGCCCCGCAGCCGTACGCCGCCTGATCGGGACCGGTGCGCAGTTCGACGAGTCCGCCGAGGGCGGTCTGGCGCTCACCCGCGAGGGCGGGCACCACCGGCGCCGCATCGCGCACGCGGGCGGCGACGCGACGGGCGCGGAGATCTCCCGCGCCCTGGTCGAGGCGGTACGCGCGCGTGGCCTGCGCACCATCGAGAACGCGTTGGTCCTGGACCTCCTCACGGACGCCGACGGCCGCACCGCCGGCGTCACCCTGCACGTGATGGGCGAGGGCCAGCACGACGGCGTGGGAGCCGTGCACGCGCCCTCCGTGGTCCTGGCGACCGGCGGCATGGGCCAGGTCTTCTCCGCGACCACCAACCCGTCGGTGTCGACCGGCGACGGCGTGGCCCTGGCGCTGCGCGCGGGCGCCGAGGTCAGCGACCTGGAGTTCGTGCAGTTCCACCCCACGGTGCTGTTCCTCGGCCCGGACGCCGAGGGCCAGCAGCCCCTGGTCTCCGAGGCGGTACGGGGCGAGGGCGCCCACCTCGTCGACGCGGACGGCGTGCGCTTCATGATCGGGCAGCACGAACTGGCCGAGCTCGCGCCGCGCGACATCGTCGCCAAGGGCATCATGCGCCGCATGCAGGAGCGGGGCGCGGAGCACATGTTCCTCGACGCCCGGCACTTCGGCGCCGACATGTGGGAGCGCCGCTTCCCGACGATCCTCGCCGCCTGCCGCGCGCACGGCATCGACCCCGTCACGCAGCCCGTTCCGGTCGCCCCGGCCGCCCACTACGCGTCCGGCGGCATCCGCACGGACGACCGGGGACGTACGTCGGTCCCGGGCCTGTACGCGTGCGGCGAGGTCGCCTGCACGGGCGTGCACGGCGCCAACCGGCTGGCGTCCAACTCCCTCCTGGAGGGGCTGGTCTACGCGGAGCGCATCGCCGCGCACATCGCGGCGGGCCACGCGGGCCACGCGGGCCACGCGCAGGACGGGGGGCATGCGCAGGACGCGGGGCATGCCGAGTACGCGGCGCACACGGGGGACGGCCACCACGCGCGCGTACCAGCCCCGGCCCCGGCACCGGACTCGGTACCGGACTCGGCACCGGACCCGAGCTCGGCCCCCGCGCCGCCCGCCGCCCACCCGCTGCTCGCGCCCGAGGCACGGTTCACGATCCAGCGGATCATGACGGACGGGGCGGGCGTCCTGCGCTCCGCCGACTCCCTCACCCGGGCCGCCGACCACCTCCAGCGGCTGCACGGCGAGGCCCGCGACGCGCTGCACGAGAACGGCAAGACGGCCGAGCCCGGCGTCGACACCTGGGAGGCCACCAACCTGCTGTGCGTGGCCCGCGTCCTGGTCGCGGCGGCCCGGCTGCGCGAGGAGACCCGCGGCTGCCACTGGCGCGAGGACCACGCCGAGCGCGACGACACGGCCTGGCGCCGCCACATCGTCGTACGGCTGAATCCGGACCGCACGCTCGCCGTGCACACCACCGACACCGCAGACTTCCCCCCGACCCTCCCGCCCTCCCCGAATCCCCAGTCCCACCCGGCCATCCCGGCGTGACGCCCCCAGGAGCAGTGACAGCAGTGACCTCACCCGACCTTCCCCTCGCCCCGTCCGACGGCTGCGGTGACGGCTGTGCCTGCGGCGGCGACACCGGCGAGGAGTACCTGGAGTGCGGGCTCGACCCCGCCCTCGCCCAGCTCCTGACCGAGGCCGGACTCGACCCCGTGGAGGTCGAGGACATCGCCAACGTCGCCATTCAGGAGGACCTCGCGCACGGCGTCGACGTGACGACCGTCGCCACGATCCCCGAGGACGCGGTGGCCACCGCCGACTTCACCGCGCGGGAGGCCGGCGTCGTGGCGGGCCTCCGGGTCGCCGAGGCGGTCGTGT
This sequence comes from Streptomyces sp. NPDC005925, assembly GCF_040638805.1. Taxonomy (NCBI): domain Bacteria; kingdom Bacillati; phylum Actinomycetota; class Actinomycetes; order Kitasatosporales; family Streptomycetaceae; genus Streptomyces; species Streptomyces sp. NPDC005925. The sequence goes on from NZ_JBEXVL010000009.1 coordinate 187,800, forward strand.
CGATCGTCTGCACGGACGAGTTCGAGGTGGAACGCCATGTGGAGGACGGCGACCGGGTCGAGGAGGGCCAGAAGCTCCTCTCCGTCACCACCCGCACCCGCGACCTGCTCACGGCCGAGCGCGGCGCGCTGAATCTGCTGTGCCGCCTCTCGGGCATCGCGACGGCCACGCGCGCGTGGGCGGACGTGCTCGCCGGCACCGGGGCCAAGGTCCGCGACACCCGCAAGACGACCCCGGGCCTGCGCGCCCTGGAGAAGTTCGCGGTGCGCTGCGGCGGCGGCGTCAACCACCGCATGTCGCTGTCCGACGCGGCCCTCGTCAAGGACAACCACGTGGTCGCCGCGGGCGGCGTCGCGCAAGCCTTCAAGGCGGTACGCGAAGGCTTCCCGGACGTGCCGATCGAGGTCGAGGTCGACACCCTGCACCAGCTGCGCGAGGTCCTGGACGCCGGCGCGGACCTGATCCTGCTGGACAACTTCACGCCGGGCGAGTGCGAGGAGGCCGTGGCCCTGGTCGACGGCCGCGCCAGGCTGGAGGCCTCAGGCCGCCTCACTCTGGCCAACGCCAGGGCGTACGCGGACACCGGCGTCGACTACCTGGCGGTCGGCGCGCTGACCCACAGCTCCCCGATCCTGGACATCGGCCTCGATCTGCGAGCGGCGGAGTAGGGGGAACGGCCGTGCTGCTGACGATCGACGTGGGAAACACGCACACCGTCCTGGGTCTGTTCGACGGCGAGGATATCGTCGAACACTGGCGCATCTCCACGGACGCCCGCCGTACCGCCGACGAGCTGGCGGTACTGCTGCAGGGCCTGATGGGCATGCACCCGCTCCTCGGCGACGAGCTCGGCGACGGCATCGACGGCATCGCCATCTGCGCGACCGTCCCCTCGGTCCTGCACGAACTGCGCGAGGTCACCCGCCGCTACTACGGCGACGTCCCCGCGGTCCTCGTGGAACCGGGCGTCAAGACGGGCGTGCCGATCCTCACCGACAACCCCAAGGAGGTCGGCGCCGACCGGATCATCAACGCGGTCGCCGCGGTCGAGCTCTACGGCGGCCCCGCGATCGTCGTGGACTTCGGCACGGCGACGACGTTCGACGCGGTGTCCGCGCGCGGGGAGTACATCGGAGGGGTCATCGCGCCCGGCATAGAGATCTCCGTCGACGCCCTCGGCGTCAAGGGCGCGCAGCTGCGCAAGATCGAGGTGGCGCGGCCGCGGAGCGTGATCGGCAAGAACACGGTGGAGGCCATGCAGGCCGGCATCATCTACGGCTTCGCCGGGCAGATCGACGGGGTCGTGAACCGCATGGTGCGGGAGCTGTCCGACGACCCCGACGAGGTGACGGTCATCGCGACGGGCGGGCTGGCGCCGATGGTGCTGGGCGAGTCGACGGTGATCGACGAACACGAGCCGTGGCTGACCCTGATGGGCCTGCGGCTGGTGTACGAGCGGAACGTGGCGCGCATGTGAGCGGGCGGTGACAAGGGTGTCACGTCACGCGGCGCGGCGGTGACCGTGGGGGTGTGCCGCGCGGCCCGGTGTGTGACGGGGCGCGGCCGCCCCCACCCGCGCCGCCCCGGCCGGGGCGATTCACCCCTCCGGAGGAGTGGCGGCCCCGCGCCACACCGCCCCCAAGTGCCCGGTTTGTCTGATTAGCGCGTATCGTCGCAGCATGCCCACGCCATACGGATCCCGCGGCGGCATGGCGTTCGGTGTGGCGGAGCTGCGTGTGCTCCGCCGCGCCCTCGCTCTGGCCGTACACCCCCGCCCCGCTTCGGCCGGGGACGTCAAGGACTGCCTCCGGCTCGCCGACCTGCTCGACGAGGCGATGCGGGAGGGCGTCAGGCTGCGCGCCTTCCTGGTGGCCGACCTCGCCCGGTACCGCGCCGCCCTCCCCGGCACAGCGGCCGGCTACCTCGCACTCCTGGAGGAGGCCCTGGGCTCCGGCTACGGCCCCGGCCCCGACGACCTCGCCGCCCTGCGCGCCCTGCGCGGCAACCCCACCGCCGCCGCCCTCCTCGCCCACTGCGAGAACCTCGCCGAGCGGGACGTACGGACCCGCCTCGCGGCTCGCGCGGTCCGCCTCGGCCTGCGCACCGCAGCCCCGGCCGCCCACGAGATGGCCCGGGAAAACCAGCCGGGCAGCCCTGCCGTCCCCTCGATCCCGGCCTCCCGCACCCCCTTCCTCGCCATCCCCGGGGGCCGCTCCGCGTCCGGCCCGCGGCTCTCGGCCAAGAAGCCCGGGCGCGCGGCGCGGCCCTCCCTCGCCGCGGCCGGTCAGGACGGCGACGAGAAGCCCGCCGAGAAGCCCGAGAAGAAGCCCGCCGACAAGCCGGCCGGCCCGGACACCGGCGCACCCAGGCGGCCCGGCCGCCCCGTCCCGACCCCCGGTGAGGTCTTCCCGCGCCGCAAGCCCGCCCCGCCCCCGGCGAACCCGCCCCGGCAACAAGCCGCGGGCTGACGCGAGGCCCGGGGCGTCCCCCCGCCCCGGCCGGCCGCTCGCCGCCGCCCCGGCGGACCCCGGTGCCGCGGTTCCCGGCCCCTGGCTACTCTGGCTTCATGGACTACGTCTCCGCGCTCGTGCCCCCGGTCGTCATGGCCGTGTTCTTCGTCGGCCTCATCCGCGTGATCGTGAAGACGCAGGGCGGCGCCAACAAGGCCAAGGAGGACGCGGCCGTCGACGCCGCCCTCGCCCGCACGGAGGCCGCCCCCGCGCCCGCCACCGCCAAGGACGCCTGACCCGACTCCACCCCGCGCGCGGGTACTCGAGCCCCGGCACCGGTTTTCCTCGTCTCCCCGCAGCGCACCCCACGTCGCCCTTTTTGATCTGTTTGTCGGTAAAGCGCACGTTCTGCATGCCTGAGGCGTGAACTCCCACTATCGTGCTGAGGGTGCCTCGCCCATTGGGAGAACTCGAAGACGCGGTCATGACGCGGGTGTGGAAGTGGAACCGCCCGGTGACCGTTCGAGAAGTCCTGGAAGATCTCCAGCGGGAACGCTCGATCGCGTACACCACGGTGATGACCGTTTTGGACAATCTCCATCAGAAGGGCTGGGTGCGCCGCGAGGCGGAAGGCCGGGCCTATCGATATCAGGCGGTCTCCACACGCGCCGCCTACTCCGCGGCTCTCATGAACGAGGCCTGGTCACACAGTGACAACCCCGCCGCCGCTCTCGTCGCCTTCTTCGCGATGATGAGCGACGAACAGCGACAGGCCCTCCGTGACGCGCTCCGTATCGTCCGTGCTCCGGAAACGCCCGCCGATACCGCGGGCGATACACCCTCCCATACGACCGGCGATACCCCGGAGAACAACCCCGTCGCCCCGCGTGCGAACAGGCCCGCCCGCAACCTCGGCGACAAGTCCCCGCACAAGCCGACCAAGAAGCGCACCGACAAGGACACGGACAAGCGCTTGCACAAGCCCACGGACAGGCGCCCGGACAAGCCCGTGGACATCACCGCCGACAACACGACCGACAACACCACCGACAACGCGACGGACAAGACGGCGGACAAGGCGGCGGACAACGCCCCGGGCATCACCACCGACAACAACCCCGCCGAGAACCCCGGCTCCGCAACGGACGGCGGCGGGCGATAGCGTCCGCTCATGTCAGCAGACAGCCCCGAAGTCACCGCAAAAGCCCTCACCGTCCGGCGGGCCCGAACCAGCGATGTCGCGGAGGTGCGCCGTCTCCTTGACGCCTACGTTCGTGACCGCATCCTGCTGGACAAAGCCACGGTGACGCTTTACGAGGACATCCAGGAGTTCTGGGTGGCGGAACGTGACGACAACGCCGAGGTGGTCGGCTGCGGCGCACTGCACGTGATGTGGGAAGACCTCGCCGAAGTGCGCACTCTCGCGGTGAAGCCGGGCCTGAAGGGCGCCGGCGTCGGCCATCAGTTGCTGGGGAAGTTGCTGGACACGGCACGCTGGCTCGGTGTTCGCCGGGTTTTCTGTCTGACCTTCGAAGTGGAGTTCTTCGGCAAGCACGGCTTCGTCGAGATGGGTGAGGCACCGGTGGACACCGATGTCTACGCCGAGCTCCTGCGTTCCTATGACGAGGGCGTCGCGGAGTTCCTGGGACTCGAACGAGTGAAACCGAACACCTTGGGCAACAGGCGGATGCTTCTCCATCTGTGATCGACGGCGATTGCCGCGCCCGAAGCTTGCCCCGGTGCCCTATGTCCGAAACGCGCATGTTTCCGGACGGGCCGCGGCCGGTGAGTCTCTCCCGGGGGTTTGTGTTTTTCCCGCAAAAGCGGTTTGCTTTCCGGCGTACTGCAGTACTGCATATAACAGGGGACGGCGATACGGCGGATGCCGACGCCCCCGGTCCTGAAGTTATCGATGAAAGGAAATCCGGTGGCACAGAAGGTTCAGGTCCTTCTTGTCGACGACCTCGACGGTGGCGAGGCCGACGAGACGGTGACGTTCGCGTTGGACGGCAAGACGTACGAGATCGATCTCACCACTGCCAATGCGGACAAGCTCCGTGGCCTTCTCGAGCCTTACGTGAAGGGCGGTCGCCGTACGGGAGGCCGCGCTTCGGGCGGGCGTGGAAAGTCCCGTGCCTCTTCCGGTGGCAGCCAGGACACCGCGGCCATCCGCGCGTGGGCGAAGGAGAACGGCTACGACGTGAACGACCGCGGCCGTGTTCCCGCCTCCATTCGCGAGGCCTACGAGAAGGCCAACGGCTGATCGACGGTCTTACCCGACGAAACTCCTACGAAAAGCAGGCGGGCGACCGTAAACGCGCGCGCCGCAGCCGGACGCGGTGGCACTGCGCTGCCACCGTGTCGACCAGTCGCACGAGATCGGGGGCGCCACCGTCGCCCCCCAGCGCCGACAGTGTCGGCAGCGAGGCTTCGACCTCGCACCCGGGATCGGGGGGCCGCACCCATTCGGCGGCCCCCTGCGAGACGCCGGCGCCGGCACGGTCCGCAGAGCCCGTTTCCGGGCCGGCCGTGACACCGGGCCCGGCGGCACCGCCGGAGCCGACGACGCCGTGCACCAGTGCCCCCGGAGGCAGCGGCGCCGTCATGACATCGCCCGCCCCCAGCGCCGCCAGGTCGAGCGCCAGCCCACTCGCGCCCCACTCCAGCCACTCCAGCAGCCCGGGCAGCTCCTCCGCGCTGCCCGCCGCCACGAGCAGCCGCATCCGGTCGCCCCGGACCGCCACCGGAGAGCCCGGCGCCAGGCGCCGCAGCGCGGCGCGGCCCGCCTCCGCCGGAACGTCCAGGACGTCGAAGCGCACGCCCACGGCGAGCCGTACGGGAGGACCGGGCACCGTGGGCCACCCCAGTTCGTTCTCGTACCAGTGCCGGACGAAGCCGTCGTCCCGGCGGTCACGGCGGATCCGCGCGTTCTCCCGCTCGATCCGCCCGCCCGGCCCGGCCTGTTCGAACGGTCGGCGCGGCAGCGGTACGGCGGCCGGGGTGCCGTGCGGGACCCCCGGCGGGGCTCCGCGCGGGGTCGTTTCCGGGGCCGCGGGCGGAGTGAGGGCTTCGGACATGCCAGGAGCAACGGTCCCGGGGCCCCGCGAGTTACGCTGGGTGGGACGACGAGTGCGGAGGGTGTCGAACACGAGGGCTCGTGGTGCTGCGGGCAGGCGCAAGGTTGTTCGCCCGTAGCGGAGGGAACGGGGGCGCGCGGCATGGACTGTCAGTCCGGGCGGGTAAGACATCCCTAGTGGGAGGGGGCGACACGCAGAACAGGCCGCCTCACGTTCGCCATCGGCGTACTGGCGAGTGGGGTATCTGCCTGGCCTGCGGGAACATCGTCTCGCACCATCGGGTTGGAGCACATGTCGGCGTACGGGGTCAGGAGGCAGTGTTGGTTCTCGGTCCGGTGTCGGCAGTTGGAATGAGCGGTCCCCGCTTGCGGGACTAAGCTGCGGAAGGACAGGGAGGGGAAGTTCCCCCCACTGCCTGACCGCTCTGAGGAGCGATTAACGATGTTCGAGAGGTTCACCGACCGCGCGCGGCGGGTTGTCGTCCTGGCTCAGGAAGAAGCCCGGATGCTCAACCACAACTACATCGGCACTGAGCACATCCTCCTGGGCCTGATCCACGAGGGTGAAGGTGTCGCCGCCAAGGCCCTTGAGAGCCTCGGGATTTCGCTCGAGGCGGTCCGCCAGCAGGTGGAGGAGATCATCGGCCAGGGCCAGCAGGCCCCCTCCGGCCACATCCCCTTCACCCCGCGTGCCAAGAAGGTCCTGGAGCTCTCGCTCCGCGAGGCGCTTCAGCTGGGCCACAACTACATCGGCACGGAGCACATCCTGCTCGGCCTGATCCGCGAGGGCGAGGGCGTCGCCGCCCAGGTCCTGGTCAAGCTGGGCGCGGATCTGAACCGTGTGCGGCAGCAGGTGATCCAGCTGCTCTCCGGTTACCAGGGCAAGGAGACCGCCACCGCCGGCGGTCCTGCCGAGGGCACGCCCTCCACGTCCCTGGTCCTCGACCAGTTCGGCCGGAACCTCACCCAGGCCGCTCGTGAGTCCAAGCTCGACCCGGTCATCGGGCGCGAGAAGGAGATCGAGCGGGTCATGCAGGTGCTGTCCCGCCGTACGAAGAACAACCCGGTCCTGATCGGTGAGCCCGGCGTCGGCAAGACCGCCGTCGTCGAAGGCCTCGCCCAGGCCATCGTCAAGGGCGAGGTGCCCGAGACCCTCAAGGACAAGCACCTCTACACCCTCGACCTCGGTGCCCTGGTCGCCGGCTCCCGCTACCGCGGTGACTTCGAGGAGCGCCTGAAGAAGGTGCTGAAGGAGATCCGCACCCGCGGCGACATCATCCTGTTCATCGACGAGCTGCACACGCTGGTCGGTGCGGGTGCCGCCGAAGGCGCCATCGACGCCGCTTCGATCCTGAAGCCGATGCTGGCCCGCGGTGAGCTGCAGACCATCGGCGCGACCACGCTGGACGAGTACCGCAAGCACCTGGAGAAGGACGCGGCCCTCGAGCGCCGCTTCCAGCCGATCCAGGTCGCGGAGCCGTCCCTGCCGCACACGATCGAGATCCTCAAGGGCCTGCGCGACCGGTACGAGGCGCACCACCGCGTCTCCATCACCGACGAGGCGCTGGTCCAGGCCGCCACCCTGGCCGACCGGTACATCTCGGACCGCTTCCTGCCGGACAAGGCGATCGACCTGATCGACGAGGCCGGCTCCCGGATGCGTATCCGCCGGATGACCGCGCCGCCGGACCTGCGCGAGTTCGACGAGAAGATCGCCGGCGTCCGCCGCGACAAGGAGTCCGCGATCGACTCGCAGGACTTCGAGAAGGCCGCTTCCCTGCGCGACAAGGAGAAGCAGCTCCTCGCCGCGAAGGCCAAGCGGGAGAAGGAGTGGAAGGCCGGCGACATGGACGTCGTGGCCGAGGTCGACGGCGACCTGATCGCCGAGGTCCTCGCGACCGCCACCGGCATCCCGGTCTTCAAGCTGACCGAGGAGGAGTCCAGCCGCCTGCTCCGCATGGAGGAGGAGCTGCACAAGCGGGTCATCGGCCAGATCGACGCCGTCAAGGCGCTGTCGAAGGCGATCCGCCGTACGCGTGCGGGTCTGAAGGACCCGAAGCGTCCCGGTGGTTCGTTCATCTTCGCGGGCCCGTCCGGTGTCGGTAAGACGGAGCTGTCGAAGGCACTGGCGGAGTTCCTCTTCGGTGACGAGGACGCGCTGATCTCCCTCGACATGTCGGAGTTCAGCGAGAAGCACACGGTCTCGCGTCTCTTCGGTTCGCCCCCCGGATACGTGGGTTACGAAGAGGGCGGCCAGCTGACCGAGAAGGTCCGCCGCAAGCCGTTCTCCGTGGTCCTCTTCGACGAGGTCGAGAAGGCCCACCCGGACATCTTCAACTCGCTGCTGCAGATCCTGGAGGACGGTCGGCTGACCGACTCCCAGGGCCGGGTCGTGGACTTCAAGAACACGGTCATCATCATGACGACCAACCTCGGCACCCGGGACATCTCCAAGGGCTTCAACCTGGGCTTCGCGGCCTCGGGCGACAAGAAGACGAACTACGAGCGCATGAAGAACAAGGTCTCGGACGAGCTCAAGCAGCACTTCCGGCCCGAGTTCCTCAACCGCGTCGACGACGTGGTCGTCTTCCCGCAGCTGACCCAGGAGGACATCCTCGCGATCGTCGACCTGATGATCGGCAAGGTGGACGAGCGCCTCAAGGACCGGGACATGGGCCTCGAGCTCTCTCAGTCCGCGAAGGAACTGCTGGCCAAGAAGGGTTACGACCCGGTGCTGGGCGCGCGTCCGCTGCGGCGCACCATCCAGCGCGAGATCGAGGACACGCTCTCGGAGAAGATCCTCTTCGGCGAGCTGCGTCCCGGTCACATCGTGGTCGTGGGCACGGAGGGCGAGGGCGAGACCCAGACCTTCACGTTCCGCGGCGAGGAGAAGGCGGCGCTGCCCGACGTCCCGCCGATCGAGCAGGCGGCCGGCGGTGCCGGACCGAACCTGAACAAGGAGTAGGCAGCCGGGAGTAGGCGTAGACACCCGCCCGGAGGGGGCCGGTGCCGTGAGGCACCGGCCCCCTCCGGCGTTGTCGTGGAAGGGTTACGACAACTGGCCGTCGTAGTCCGTAGTCCGGGAGCTTGAACGTTTCCTCGGCGTGGCCGCCCGACAGGTCGGTGGCGCTGTTGCCGATGTTCGCGACGATCGTGTAGCTAGCCCTTCGACTCGATGTCGACGCGCTGCGCCGTCTTGTAGTCGGCGACGTTCTTGAACAGGTCGAGGAAGCCGCGGACATAGAGTCCGGCGACGTCGTAGCCGGCGTGGTCCAGGTTGTAGTCGGTCGCCGAGGCGATGATCCCGGGGCGCGCCGTCACGAAGAACACGGCGACGCCGTGGTCCTGGAGCGCTGGAGACCGACTTCGGCTTCAGCTACCCGCAGCCCGGCAACAGGCCCGTACGGGAAGTCGCCCAGTACGCGGTGTTGTCGATGTCGAGGACGACGGCCTGCTTCTCGCCCGGTCCCGGGTTCGCGATCGTTCCTTCAGGTACGGAAGCGGGGTGGCGCGGAAGGAACCATAGAGTTACCGGGCGGTAGGCGGGAAGAGGGCGGTCACACCACCCTGGTGGCCCGGGAGACGTGGGGCTCGACCGGCAGCGGCGCGAAGATGTGGCGGCCCACCCTCGCAGCCTGCGGTGCGAGCAGGACATCGACCGTGCGCAGATCCGGGAACAGCCCGGGGACCGCCGAAAGGTCCTCCGTGCCGCGGAAGTTGCCCAGCGTCAGATGGACGACGCCCGGCAGAGGCCGCTCGCCCCAGCCGATGGCCTGAAGGTCGACGTCCAGGCGGGCCAGCCCGGGAAGGGCGGCGATCTCCTCGTACTCCCTCTCCCGCAGCTTCCAGTTGAGGCCCGTCAGGTCCAGCCGTCGCAGCGACGGGCGCAGGTGCAGATCGCGCAGGCCGGTCTCCATGACGGCGTCCGCCGTCAGGTGCAGGGACGTCAGGGCCGCCTCGGGGAGCGCGGCGGCCAGGGAGCCCGCCACGAGCCGGGTGCCCAGGGACAGGTGCTCCAGGGTGGGGGAACCGGAGAACACGGACAGCACGTCCGGCCGGTGCAGACCGTCCAGACGTTCCAGCGCCAGCGACGCCAGCGGCAGGTGCCGCAGTGGTGCCAGGTCGTCGACGTGGCGGCAGGCGTTGAGGCCGAGTCGGGTGAGCCCGTCGTGCTCCGCCAGAACGCTCAGGTCCCGCAGCCGGTCGTTCTTGCGGACGACCAGCCGGACGACGGAGCCCGGTGACAGCATGCCGGGGTCCAGGTCACCCTCCAGCTGCAGTGAGGTCCGCCCGCCCATCTCCTCGAGCAGGGCGAGATGTTCCGCCGAGTGCACGGTGTAGAAGAGGTCCTCCTCCCGCAGGTGCGCGACGATCTCGCGCGCGTACGAGCGGGCCGGGAACCGCCGCCAGCTCCATACGAGCTGCGCACGCACGCCGAGCGAGGGATGGGAACGGAACCGGGCGAGCACGGGCAGCGCCGCGTCGCCACCGATCAGCGAGGCCGTGACCACGACGGCCCGTGCCTCCTCGTCCCTGAGCCCCTCCGGCCCGGGCAGCAGTTCCAGGACCAGCGGCCCGGCGTCGGCCAGTCCCCGCGCCTGGCGGCTGGTGCGCGGGGGGATCAGCGACGAGGCCTCCCGCTCCACCCGTTCCCGTACGGCAGGATCGATCTGCGTCGCGTGTTCCAGGGAGGCCAGGGACAGCAACCGCACGCGGGTGGCGGCCGGGCCGTCCAGATGCCGGGCCGACTCGACCAGGTCACCGAGGAGCTGGGCGCGCTCCCGTGGCCGGGCGTGGGCCACCGCCATGCGGAACATGTCCGCCCACTGTTCGTCCGCCGCTCCCCGCACCAACAGGCCGAAGTCGCCGTCCTCCACCGCCGCCTTGGCCCCCAGGTAGTCCTGGAAGGTGCGGTGGACGAACTCCACCGTGCCCGTGTTCGGCTCCCTCAGCAGTCCGCTGCGCAGCAGCAGGTACCCGAGTACGTGCTCCGCGTCGCCCTGGGACGCGGCCGCCGGCAGTGACGGCAGGACGTCCGCCACGATGCGTACCGCCCGCTCGCGGTCCATCTCCGACTGGTTGTTGCGGATCAGCCAGTACGCGAGGCGCTGGAGGAGCTGGATCTGGGGGAGTTCCGTGAGGTGGACGCCGCTGTCCGGGCCGCCCTGCGGGAACATGTCCCGTTCCTCGTCGCGCCGTGCGAGCAGCATCGACAGGGCGGCGTCGTACAACTCCTGCCTGCCGTGCGGGAGGTAGCCGCGCCGGTCGCGGTGCAGGGCGCAGATCAGCCCGCACATCAGGGGGTTGGTGGCGAGGCGGCCGAGGTCGGGTTTGGTGCCGACGGCGTCGAGCAGGGAGCGCTCGTAGGCCTCCAGCAGTCCGGTGTCCGACTCGGGTGCGCCCGCGCGCGCCGCCGCGTGCCAGCGGGCGACGAACGCGGCCACGTCGTCGCGGCTCATGGGGGTGAGGGCGAGTTCCGTGAAGCCGTCGGGGGTGAGCCAGTCCTCGCGTACGGCGGAGGGGCGGGAGGTGACCAGCCACTGGTTGCCGGGATACACCTCGAGCAGCTCGCGCAGCCAGCGGCGGGTGCGTTCGCGGTCGCGTTCGGGTATCTCGTCCACGCCGTCGACCAGCAGCAGCCCGCGCCCGTCGGTGAGTACCCGGTCCGCCCAGCCGGGCGGCTGTCCCGGGTGGAAGGGGACGCGTACGGCCGCGAGGAACGCGTCCGGGGCCGGGAGACCGCCGGGGTGGCGGACCAGGGTGCGCAGGGGGAGGACGAAGGGGACCCGGTCGCCGCGTTCGCCGCGTGCCGCGGTCACCGCGAGCCACTGCACGAGCGTGGTCTTGCCGGAGCCGGCCACGCCGCGCAGCAGGACCCGGTCGTGCAGGGCGAGGGCCTGCTCGGCGGGGCGGGGCGTGGCGGCCGGGGCGATGTGCAGGCCGCCGGGGCCGGTGGCGTGGCCGTCCTCGTCGGCACCGAGGGCCTGGAGGCTGAGGTAGGCGGCGTCCAGGGGCCAGCGGTCGGGGGAGTTGACCAGGTCGATGCCGTAGATCGTGAGGTGGCTGTGGCGGGTGGTGACATAGGTGAGGTAGCGCCGCTCGAAGGGGGTGTCCGTGCCGCCGGTGGGTGGTGTGCGGGCGATGAGGGCGTCGAGCTTCGCGACGAGTTCGCGCTGGCGGCGGGTCTGTTCGACGAGGGTGCGCGGGACGAACGTGGAGCGCTGCGTGAAGAAGTGCAGGACGTGCAGGCAGGCGGTGTCGAGGAGGCGCGCGAGGAACAGCGCCGCGTCCTGGGAGAGGTCCCGCTCGGGGTGGCCGCTCGCGTCGCGCAGGGCACCGGCCAGGGCTTCGTGGCCGAGCTCCACGGCCTGTACGTCGGTCATGGTGAGGTCGCCGAGCGCGTGCAGGGTGTCGGCGAGGGCGTGGACGACGGCCTGTTCCTCGTCGGCCGCGACGGGCCGTTCACCGTCGCCGCGCAGCGCCTGGCGGACCAGTTCGGCCGAGAGTTTGTGCAGGTCGGCACGGGTCAGTGTGCGTTTTTCGCCGCTGAAGGAGAGGTGGCCCGAGATGCGTACGGGCCGGTCGACCAGGCCCGCACCCGGCCCCTGTGTGACGAACAGCTTCTTGATGAGGGGGCCGATCACGCTCGACGCCATCCTCATCCCCGCGGCCGGTTCCATCTCGCCGTCTCCCCCTGTGTCCACGCACCCCTGTGCGGCACTGTCGCAGCTGGTCAGCGTAGCGCCGGTCACATTCCGCAGTCTTTCGATCCCGCTCAGCGGTGACATGGCGCACAGGCCTTTTGTCCCTTACTAGCCTGCATAGTGGAAAAGCCCTCACAAGCAAAACGGACATTTGTGCATAAGGGGCGGCTCGAGGGTGACCGGATTGGGTCAATTGAGGCCTGCTGAGGGCTGTATGCAACTGAATGCGGCTTCTGTGGAGACATCAGGCCTTTAGGGCTTACGTACTATCTGGCGTCGTAGGTCACATGTTTGAGGGTCTGTGGGGGTTCGGGTTACCAAGGAACAGCCATCCGGCGACGAGTACGCCGGGTGACTCCACGCCCCCGTCCCCATGAGGTTCTTCGATGTCCCAGCGCGTCACGTCCCGCAACGCCCGTACGTTCCCGCTCCGCACCCGCGCCGCCGTCCTGGCCACCGGCCTGGGAGCCTCGGTCGTCCTGGGCGCCGGGGTCGCGGCCGCCGCCGACACCACGGCCGCCGCCGCCTCCACCACCACCGCCAGTGCCGTCGAGGCGCAGGCGGCCGCCCAGGCCGGTGCCGCGAAGGACAAGGCCGAGAAGGCGGCCAAGGCGAAGGCCGCGGCCGTCGTGAAGCAGAAGGCTGCCGCCGAGGCCAGGAACCGGGCCGTCGCCGCGGCGAAGAAGAAGGCCGCTTCCTGGATCGACCCGGTGAAGGCGTACCGGCTCAGCGCCAAGTTCGCCGAGAACGGCGGCCGGTGGGCGCACAAGCACTCCGGCCAGGACTTCGCCGTGCCCTCCGGCACGGACGTGATGGCCGCGCACGGCGGCACGGTCGTCAAGGCCGGCGGCTGGGGTGCGGGTGACGGCCCCGCCTACGGCAACGCCGTCGTCATCCAGCACGGCAACGGCACGTACTCCCAGTACGCGCACCTGTCCCGGATCGACGTGGGGGTCGGCCAGGTCGTGACGACCGGCCAGCACATCGCCCGGTCCGGCAACACCGGCAACTCCAGCGGCCCGCACCTGCACTTCGAGGTCCGGACCACCCCGGACTACGGCTCGGCCGTGGACCCGGCGGCGTTCCTGCGGTCCAAGGGCGTGCGCGTCTGAGCGGACCGGAGGGTTACGGGATTCTCCGGGCGAGGGGCCCGAGCGCCGTTACGGGTGTGTGCCCCGGTGGGCCTGGGTGACCAGGTCCGTGGCGACCTCGAGGGCGGCCAGGCGCTTCTCCTCGGGGTCGACGTCCAGGTCGTGCAGGGCGAACATGCCGGCGTGCAGCGTGAACAGGGCGCTGGAGTAGCGGACCTGGTCGGCCAGCGAGGCGTCGGGGTCGAGCAGGATGTCCCGCAGCGCCAGCATCCGGTGCTTGAAGGTCTCGCCGATGCGCAGTTCCCGTACCGTCGCCTGGTTCTCCTGCATGAAGCGGAACAGCCGGGAGGCGCCCGCCAGGGCCTGGCTGTAACGGCGGACGATCTCCAGTTTCGTCTCCAGGGTCTTCGGCTGACCGCCGCCCCACTCGATGAGCTCCTCGATCGGCTTCGCGAGGTCCTCGAAGATGCCGGCGAGGATCTCCTCCTTGGTCTTGAAGTGGTAGTAGAGCGCGGCCTTGGTGACGTCGAGGTGCTCGGCGATCTCGCGCAAGGACGTCTTCTCGTAGCCCTGCCCGGCGAAGAGTTCGAGCGCCACGTCCTGGATGCGCTGGCGGGTGTTCCCGCGGCGCCGCTGCCTGGTGCCGTCCATGGTGCGCCCCAAACCTCCTCTTACCGTACTCATCCGGAAACTTACTTGACGCCCGGCTAGTTACGCGTCTACTTTCCCCAGTGTAGACAACTAGCCGGGCGACAAGTAAGTACCGGAGCTGGGGGAGTGGGGAACGATGGCGGACACGGCAGCACCCGCACAGGGGGCAGAGGTGGGCAAACAGCCCAGGAGTGTGCGGGTAGTGCTGCTCGCCCTCATGATCGCGATGATGCTCGCGATGCTCGACAACATGATCATCGGGACCGCGATGCCCACCATCGTGGGCGACCTGGGCGGCCTGGAGCACCTGTCCTGGGTGGTGACGGCGTACACCCTCGCGACCGCGGCCTCCACCCCGATCTGGGGCAAGCTCGGTGACATGTACGGCCGCAAGGGCACCTTCCTGACCTCGATCGTGATCTTCCTGCTCGGCTCCGCGCTCAGCGGCATGGCGCAGGACATGGGCCAGCTCATCGGCTTCCGCGCCGTACAGGGCCTCGGCGCCGGCGGTCTCATGGTCGGCGTCATGGCGATCATCGGCGACCTGATACCGCCCAGGGAGCGCGGCAAGTACCAGGGCATGATGGCCGCCGTCATGGCGCTCGCGATGATCGGCGGACCGCTCGTCGGCGGCACGATCACCGACCACTGGGGCTGGCGCTGGGCCTTCTACATCAACCTGCCGCTCGGCGTTGTCGCGCTCGCCGCCATCGGCGTCGTCCTGCACCTGCCGAAGAAGCGGGCCGAGGCGCGCGTCGACTATCTGGGCGCCGCGCTGCTCACCGTCGGCATCACCGCGATCGTGCTGGTCACGACGTGGGGCGGCACCGAATACGCGTGGACCTCGGCGCGGATCATGGAGCTCATCGGGATAGGCGTGGCCTCGCTCGTCGGGTTCGTGTTCTGGCAGACCCGGGCCGCCGAGCCGATCGTGCCGCTGCACATCTTCCGCAGCCGCAACTTCACGCTGATGTCCCTCATCGGCTTCATCACCGGCTTCGTGATGTTCGGCGCCACCCTGTTCCTGCCGCTGTACCAGCAGTCCGTGCAGGGTGCGTCCGCGACCAACTCCGGGCTGCTGCTCCTGCCGATGCTCGGCGCGATGCTCGTCACCTCGATGGTGGCCGGCCGCGTCACCACGAACACCGGCCGCTACAAGGTCTTCCCCGTCACCGGCAGCGTGCTGATGGTCGGCGGGCTGTACCTGATGTCGACCATGGGCACGGAGACCTCACGGTTCACCTCCGGCGTCTTCATGGCCGTGGTCGGCCTGGGCATGGGCTGCCTGATGCAGATCACGATGCTGGTCGCGCAGAACAGCGTCGAGATGAAGGACATGGGCGTCGCGTCCTCGTCCACCACCCTCTTCCGCACCCTCGGCTCCTCCTTCGGCGTCGCGATCATGGGCGCCCTGTTCAACAGCCGCGTCCAGGACGCCATGAGCGAGCGGGCCGGGGCGCTGGGGTCGAAGGTGACCGAGCAGTCCGCGCAACTCGATGCGGCGAGCCTCGCGAAGCTGCCCGCCGCGGCGCGGGAGGCCTACCAGTACGCGGTCTCCGACGGCACGCACGCCGCGTTCCTGCTGGGCTCGGTGGTGGCCGTGCTGGCGCTGATCGCGGCGGTGCTCATCAAGGAGGTCCCGCTGAAGGGCGCCGGGCCGAAGGCCGAGGACGCGTCGCCGGAGGGCGCGGCGCCCGGGGCCGTGGTGTCCGACGGCGCTCTGTCCGGGGGCGCGGGGGTCAAGGTCCCGCAGACTGAGACGGTCTGACGGTCTGACGGTCTGACGGTCCGACCGTCCGTCTGACCGTGTGACTGCGTGACCGCGTGGCGGGGTGGCGGGGTGGCTGACTGGCCCAGTGGCCGGTCGATCGGCTGGGGGCCGCCTCAGTCGGCCCTTGCCCGCCCGGATGAGCCCTCGCCCGACACGAGCCCCCGGCGTCCGCGCCGGGGGCTTCGGCGTGTCGACGCCGGTCCATGGACCTGGTGCCTGGATGCGGAGCCCGGACCTGGTGCCTGGGCCCGGACCTGGTCCCGGAGTCCGGTCCTGGTGCGTGGGCTCGGACCTGGTCCCGGAGTCCGGTTCTGCTTTTCCGGACCCGCTGTCGGACCCACCGTCGGACCCGCTGTCGGACCCGTGGCCGGCGCTCGTGGTCGGAGCGCGTGGTCGGGGCCCGCTGTCGTACCCCCGTGCCACCATCGGCCCATGAACAAGACGCGGCAGTTGCGGCTGGCGAAGGACGCCATGGACCGGGACTGGGGCGACCCGGAGCTCGACCTGAACGCCGTGGCCGCGCACGCCGGGTACTCGCGCTACCACTTCATCCGGGCCTTCAAGGAGACCTACGGCGAGACCCCCGGCCAGTACTTGACCCACCGCCAAATCGAACGTGCCGAGGACCTGCTGCGTACCGCCGATCTCTCGGTGACCGAGATCTGCACTCTGGTCGGCTTCAGCAGCCTCGGCACGTTCTCGGCCCGGTTCAAGGCGTGGACCGGGCTCACCCCGAGCGAGTACCGCACCCGGCACGTGGGCCGCGGCGCCGCCCTGATCCCCGGCTGCTACGCGATGCTCTGGGCGGGCGGCTTCCGTGGTGGCCCCGGCCGGGCGGAGCGCGACGCGGGAACGGCGGAGCGCGACGCGGGAGACGCGGGGTACGGCGCGGAGAAAACGGATCACGGGGCGGCAGGGGCGGATCACGGCGCGGCAGAGGCGGATCACGGGGTGGGGGAAGCGGATCACGGCGCTGGGGAAGCGGAGCACGGCGCGGGAGGAAGGGAAGTGTGCCGCGGGGAGAGCGGACCGCAATTCTGAAGAAGCGGTCTGACGGCACCGGGTCCTACGGTGACGGTGCGGGGCCGTCGTCCCGCATCCTCACCGCAGACAGGAGCACTTCCATGATCCAGGGACTCAAGATCTCGACCGTCTGGGTCCTCGACCAGGACCGCGCCAAGGAGTTCTACACCGAGAAGCTCGGCCTGGAGGTCCGTACCGACATGACGATGGGCGAGGGCGGCATGCGCTGGCTCACCGTCGGCTCGCCCCGCCAGCCCGACGTCGAACTGACGCTGATGGTGCCGGGCGGCGGCATGGACCCGGAGTCCGCCGAGATGGTCAAGAAGCTGGTGGCGAAGGGCGTGCTCGGCGCGGGTGTGCTGACCACCGACGACATCCACGGCGACTACAAGAAGCTCAAGGACCGCGGTGTGGAGTTCCTCCAGGAGCCGCAGGAGCGGCCCTACGGCGTCGAGGCGCTGTTCCGCGACGACTCCGGCAACTGGTTCTCCTTCACCCAGCCCCGCGCCGACGGCCTCGACACGACGAAGGACTGGTCCTGCTGAGCGGCGCCCCCGCCCGACGAACCCGGACCACCCCGCCCGGGCACTGACCGGACACGCCGCTCCACGCGGCGCAGCCCGTCACCGACCGTCACTGACCCGACGGCAGCATCGGATAACTGCCCGTGTCCGTCGGCGCGTGCTCCGGCAGCCACAGCACCGCGACCGCGCCCTCGGCCCGCAGGTGGTCCGGGGTGCCGGGCGGGCGGACGTTGCGGAAGGTCAGCCTGGCCCCCAGGACCCGGGCCTGGCCGGCCGCGATGGTCAGTCCGAGCCCGTGGCCGCGCCCGGCGCGGTCCTTGCTGCCGGTGCGGAACCGGCTCGGGCCGTCGGCCAGCAGGTTCTGCGGGAAACCGGGCCCGTGGTCGCGGACCCGGATCACCCGGCCCTCGACGGTGACCTCGATGGGCGGCTCGCCGTGCCGGGCCGCGTTGGCGAGCAGGTTGAACAGCACCCGCTCCAGGCGGCGCGGGTCGGTCGTCACCTCCGACTCGTGCACCACCCGCACGCTCGCCCCCGGGTCCTTCACGGCGACGCGGCGGCCCACGAACTCGCCGAGCATGATGTCCTGCAGTTCGGCCCGCTCCGAGGCCCCGTCGAGCCGCGCCACCTCCAGTACGTCCTCGACGAGCGTGCGCATCGCCTTGGCCCGGTCCAGCACCAGCTCCGTCGGGCGGCCGGGAGGCAGCAGCTCGGCCGCCGTGAGCAGCCCGGTCACCGGGGTGCGCAGCTCGTGCGCGATGTCGGCGGTGACCCGCCGCTCGGCGTCCAGGCGCTGCTGCAGCGCGTCCGCCATCGCGTCCACCGCGCTCGCCAGGTCGTCCGTCTCGTCCCGTACGACCCCGCCGATGGCATCACGCACCCGCACGTCCGGCTCGCCCCGGGCCACCTGGTGCGCCGCGGCGGCCGCCTTCCGCAGCCGCCCCGACAGATGCCCGCCGATCAGCACGCCGAGCGCGCTGCCGCCGAGGACGACCGCGATGGAACCGATCACCAGGGCCTGGTCGAGGTCGTTCAGGACGTCCGTGCTGCGGTCGGTGAAACCGGTGTGCAGCGACATCACGTGCCCGTCCTTGAGCGGTACCGCCGCCCAGATGTCCGGCGGACCACCGGCCCGGTCGGACACGTACGTCGCCCGGCGCCCCGCCGCCACCTTTCCGCGCAGCGCGGCCGGCAGGCCGGGGTCGTCCAGCTTCACGTTGGGGAAGTTCGGCCGCTGCGACAGTTCGTAGTTGCGCTGGGCGACCATGAGGCGCTCGTCCGCGAGGTCACGCGCGTTGTCCAGCATGGAGACCCGGGCCGCGTTGTGCACGACCAGGCTCAGCGCGACCGCCACCAGCGCGCCGACCAGCGCGATGGCCGCGCTCAGCTTCCACCGCAGGCCCGTCCGGAAGCCCGCGCCGGGCTTCCGCCGTGGCTCCGGGCAGCCCGGGCCCGAGCGCGGAGGCCCTCCCGCGCGCCCCTCGGCCGCGTGACCCGCACCGCCGGTGTGGCCCGCACCGGTCGCGACACCCGCGTCGCCGGCTTCGGGCGGGCCGTTCCCCAACCCCCGCGTCATACTTTCGCTCAGGCCTTCAGTTTGTAGCCGAAGCCGCGGACCGTCTCGATGCGGTCCTGGCCGATCTTCGTCCGCAGACGCTGCACATGGACGTCCACGACGCGCGTGTCTCCGCCCCAGCCGTAGTCCCACACGCGCTCCAGGAGCTTGTCCCGGGAGAACACCGTGCCCGGCGCGGAGGAGAACTCCAGCAGCAGCCGCATCTCCGTCGGGGTGAGCGCCACCGGTCGCCCGGCGCGGCGCACCTCCATGCCGACCGTGTCGACCTCCAGGTCGCCGAAGGTGAGGACGCCGCCGGTGTCGTCGGACGCGGGGGCCTCCGCCCGGTCGGCGTTCGCGTGCCCGAAACGGCGCAGCACCGCGCGGATGCGGGCGACCAGCACGGCACCGTCGAACGGTTTCGTCACGTAGTCGTCGGCGCCCGCCTCCAGGCCCAGCACCACGTCGATGCTGTCGGCCCGCGCGGACAGCATGATCACCGGCACGGTGGACTCGTCACGGATGCGACGGCACAGGCTGACGCCGTCCAGGCCGGGGACCATCACGTCCAGCAGCGCGATGTCGGGCCGTCTCGACCGGAAGGCGTCGAGGCCGGACAGGCCGTCGGGCATCGCGGTCACCGCGAAGCCGTTGCGCTCCAGGGCGAGCTGGGTCGCCTCGCGGATGACGTCGTCGTCCTCGACGAACAGGACGTGGGTCTGGTCTGCCATCCCGGTGCTCTCAGTCCTCGTGTCGCAGCCGGCGTTCTCCGTCGGCGTGCTCGGTCGGCGTATGCGGTCGGCGTTCTCGGCCGGGCGTGGTCGGCCAGGCTTTCTCAGTCGGACGTTCTCAGCCGGTGGCCGTTCCCGGCCGGGGCGTTCAGCCCGCGGGTTCGGGCGGCGCCTCCCCGCCGACGGCGTTGCTGTAGTCGTTGTGGGCGCGGAACCGCTCCGTGAACCGCCCCGCCGACCACCGGAACGTGATCACGTTCTCGCCGGACGGGCTCGACACCGGGTCGCCCTTCTCGTACACCTGCTTGGTCACCACCAGATCGCCCCGGTCGATCTCCGCGTAGACCGGGGGCTCCTCGGCCCGGAACACGTTCCGGTACGCGCCGCCCTCCACGTGGTACACGTACGCGCCGACCCCCACCGCGTCGCCGCAGGTCAGTACGTTCACCACGACGTCCTCGGCGGGGCCGCCGGTCAGGCGGCCGTACGACACGTCCACGGGGTACTCGTCGCCCAGGCACGGCTTCAGGCCACGCTTGACCTCCGCCGACACCCTCGGGTCGTCCTGAACCAGCCGGACCGCGTCCACCCGGTCGGGGGACCGAACCGGACGCACCGCAGGCACGGACGGGGCGCCCGAGACGGTGTCGGCGTGCGCCGGACCCTCGTCACGGGTGCCGGTGCCGCCGGTCGCGCAGGCGCACGCGAAGAGAGCGACGGCGGTGAGCACGATCACCGCCGTGCCCACCGCCGGAGAGCCGCCCCGTACTCGTGTGGCACCGGTACCGGTCAGGCCGCGCAACGCTCCCGCTCCTCACGCTCCAGCGCGCGTGCGTCCAGTTCGCGGGCCTGGAGCTCCTCGCGGAGCCGGGCGAGCGCCCGATGCAGCGTGCTCTTGACCGTCCCCGCCGACATGCCCAGCGCGGCGGCGGTCTCCTCCGTCGACATCTGCTCCCAGTGTCGCAGCACGACGACGCTGCGCTGCTTCGGGGCGAGTACCTTCATCACGTCCATCAGCAGGGCACGGTCCGCGTGCTGCTCGGTGGTGTCGTCCACGGAGGCGTCCGGGAGCTGCTCGGTGGGCACCTCCTCCAGCTTCCGCGCCCGCCACCACTCCGTGCGCGTGTTGATCATCACCCGGCGCAGATAGGCGTCCGCGAGCCGCTTGTCCGCGATGCTTTCCCACTTGCCGTACGTCCGCGCCAGCGCCGTCTGCAGCAGGTCCTGCGCGTCCACCGGGTCCGGGACCAGACGCCGGGCGCTGCGCAGCAGCGCGTCGTGCCGGCTGCGGACGTACTCCTCGAAACCGAGCACCTCGCCGAGCACCTCGCCCTGCGCCATGGTGAACCGCCTCCCCTGTCCCCGCCCCGGCCGGCCTGCCGCCGCCGGTCCACTGCCGGTGATCCGTCTGCCGGTGGATCCGTGCGGCCCGGGTCGACCGGGCACGCGACACCACAGAAGCTACGGGCGACTTGTCACGGCACTGTGCGAGCCGTCCTGCGGGTAACGCGCGGCTGTCCGTCGGTTGTGTAACGGAGGGCGGGGAAGGGACGTGGAGGCGGCCCGGGTCGTGCGGTTATGGCGGCCATAAGGGCATAAGACAGTGTCCTCTCCGGTGAGGCGGTCGTTGGTCCGTCCATGGGGCGGGGTACGCGGAGTTGGATTGTTCCGGACGGACTGTGGGAGATCGCGAAGCCGTTGATCCCGCCGTCGAAAGTGCGGCCACAGGGTGACGGAACGCAGGACACCCCTGTCGAGCCGGTTACCGCCGCATGGATCGACTGGTACTGCCACCGCCGCCTGCACGGTGAGATAGGCCACGTCCCACCCGCCGAGTACGAGACCAACTCCTCCACGGGACTCACAAAGCCCCAGGTCACGACCACAATGTGAGATCTCTGTCGAACCCGGGGCGGTTCAGCGTCCAGCGTGCAGGGCTCCGAGCTGGTTCCAAGTCGGCGTCGCTGACGGCGAGTTCACCAGGTCGGTGACTGGCGGGTCCGCCACACCGAACAGCCGGACAGGCCCGTACCGCTACGTCGGCTGCCTGGCTCACCTTGGCCATTACTCATTGGTCCATCAGCACAGCAATACCCCGATACTTATTGGTCAATCAGTACAGCAATACCCCGACTTGTCATGGTCAACAGCCCATCGAAAGGTCCGTCCATGAAGCGCACGCTTACGTTGATCACCGCGCTGGTCGTCACCGCGCTGTCGCCGACCACGGCGCACGCGGCGGTCAAGAATGCCAAGGATCCGCTCAGTTGCGAGTCTCGGACGTTCATCTCAAGACCGGGCCCGAGCTTCAACGACCCGGAGGACGCCACCGCCCGGATGAACGTCATGGGCCCGATCATCGAATCGATCAACAGCGCCAGTTGCGGGCAGACCATACGCGTCGCCATGTACTCGCTCGGCAGCACGCAGCCGGGCCCGGACTTCGCCAACGCCCTGATCGCCGCGCACCAGCGTGGCGTCATCGTCAAGGCGCTGATGGACTCGCACAGCGACAATGCGATCTGGCAGTCGATGGTCACCGAGCTGGGCAACGACCCGCAGTCCTCCAGCTTCGCCGCGTTGTGCCCGGGTGGCTGTCTGACCCACTATTCCGGCTCCTCCTTGCATGCGAAGTACTACATGCTCAGCGGCGGGAGCGACGCGAACCGGACGGTGACCGTCAGCAGCGCCAATCCCACCTCCGCCCAGGCCAACACCGCGTGGAACAGTAGCGCCACCGTCAAGGGGAACGTCGACCTGTACAACTCCTACGTCCGCTACTTCACAGCCATGGCCAAGGGGGCTCTCAACGGCCCGGGCCCGTTGGTGCCCGACTACTACAGCTCCACCAGCGGCACGGCCGCCAGGACCCTGTCCCCGCCCTCCTACCAGTGGCCCAAGGCGCGCACCAAAAGCGACACCTGGGTCGACTTCCTGGACAACATCAAGGCGCCGGCCACGATCAACATCGCCATGTACCAGTGGACCTCTCACGGGCAGCCGGGCGACCGGAACTATCTGGAGCTGCCGAAGAAGCTGGTCAGCCTGGCACAAACGGGCGTCAGGATTCACGTACTCTTCACCGCCGGTCAGGTCGACAGCAGCGTGCAGGACTACGTGAAGGACCGGCCGAACATCGACGTGCACGACACCTCCCGCGGCACCGACGCGAACGGAAATGCCCTGCATTACACGCACGACAAGTACATGATGGTCAGCGGCACGTACGCGGGTGTGGCCGACTCCAGCCTTGTGTTCGTCGGCTCTTCGAACTGGACGAGCAACGGCGTCTGGCACAACGACGAGTCGGACCTGAAGCTGGTCGGGCAGTCCAGCTACGACGCATTCATGACGGACTGGCAGAGCCAGTACGACCGCTGCTGCGGGACCGCAGCACGACGGTTGAGCGCCGAGGAACGCGCCGAGAACACGTCACGCGAGATCCCGATCGACCCGAAGCAGGCCCAGGAATAGGCATTCTCGAGACGGGTTCCTGTGTGGTGAGGCGGGCAAGGCGCTGGTAGCAGCAGAGGGCGGCGAGTCCGAGAAAGGCCAGGCAGTTGCGGGGATCGCGCTCGTAACGGGGCTGAGTCGGCGGTAGCCGGACAGCCAGGACATGGTGCGCTCGATGACCCGGCGGCGTCGCCCCGATCGCTCGCTGGACTCGATGCCCTGGCGGGCGATGCGCACGCCGATTCGCTTCCCGCGCAGCCATCGGCGCAGGTCGGCACGGTCGTACGCGTTGTCCGCGTGGAGACGCTGCGGCTTGAGGTACCGGCCGCGGTGAGGGTCGTGTCTCGTTTGGTGACCCTCGACCATGGGCTTCAGCCCCTCGCTGTCGTGGGTGTTGCCGACCGAGACGCCGACGAGGAGGGGCAATCCGTTCGCGTCCGGCAAGACGTGCATCCTGGAACCCTGCTTGCCCCGGTCCACGGGGCTCGGACCTGTGTGTCCGCCCCCTTCTTCGCCCTGACGTGGGCGGTGTCGAGGACGACGCGGGTGATATCGACCAGGCCGGCATCGTCCAACCGGTGCAGCACGGCCTCGTGAAGGCGGCCCCAGACGCCGGCTCTCGCTGTCAGGTCCGTGAGCCCGTCAGGTCAGCGGCAGCCGGTACAGGCCGCCCGGCAGCGGCTCGACCAGACCGTCGGCGACGAGCCCGTCGAGTGCCCGGGCGCGCTGCACGGGCTCGTGCCACACGCGGTCCAGGGCCTGCTGCGGCACGGGCGAGTGCGCCTCCCGCAGCACCGCGAGCAGCCGGCCGCGCACCTGGCGGTCGGTGCCGGCGTACGTCTGGCCGCGGCGCGGCGGGCCGTCGTGCTCGGGCTTGCCGGCCAGCCGCCAGGCGCACTGCGCGGCGATCGGACAGCGCGGGCACTGCTCGTTGCGGGCCGTGCACACCAGCGCGCCGAGCTCCATGGAGGCGGCGGCCCAGCGGGCGGCGGTGGGCTCGTCCTCGGGCAGCAGTGCGCGGGCGAGGCGGCGTTCGGCGGCGGTGGTGGCGTTCGGCGGGTACTGCACCCCGGTGACCGCGCGGGCGAAGACCCGCCGGACGTTGGTGTCCAGCACGGGATGCCGCTGCCCGTAGGCGAACGACGCCACGGCCGCCGCCGTGTACTCGCCGATGCCGGGCAGCGCGAGAAGCTGGGCGTGCTCGTCCGGTACGTCGCCGCCGTGCCGTTCCGCTATGGCGACGGCGGCGCCGTGCAGGCGCAGGGCGCGGCGCGGGTAGCCGAGCCGGCCCCAGGCGCGGACGGCCTCGCCGGGCGCCTCCACGGCGAGGTCGGCGGGGCGCGGCCAGCGGGCCAGCCACTGTTCGTAGACGGGCAGGACGCGGTTGACCGGGGTCTGCTGGAGCATGAACTCGCTGACCATCACCCCCCAGGCACCGGCCTCCGGGCGCCGCCACGGCAGGTCCCGGGCGTGCTCGTCGAACCATTCGATGACGGGGGAGTGCAGCGGTCCTTGGGCGGACCGCTCGGACGCGGGGTCGGCGGTGCCGCCGTGCGGGTGCTTCGTGGACGCAGTCATGGCCTTCCGATCCTGCCATGCGGGGGCGGCCACACGGGGGCAAGGGCGGCGAGGTGGGCGGTTCGCGGGCCGCGCGAGCGGTGTGCCGGTTTCCGGACCGGCGGCGCGGGAGCGCCGACGCGGGGGTGGCGCCGCCCGGACGAATGCGCACGCCGCGTGCGGCGCGCCGCACCTGCGAGGCACTCGGAGCTGCCGACCCGACCCGACCCGGCTCCGACCGCGACCGCACCCCCGGCTCACGATCTCGGCTCCCGACCGCGACCGCGACCGCGACCGCGACCACGGCCCCGACCCCGGATCCCGGCCCCGCCCCGACAGTTGTCGACCGGGTGCGGACGGGAGCCGTGGCGCACGTCGTCGCGCGTACCGCGCCCGACGGAAGCCGGGGTGCGGGATGCGTTTGCGGGATGATGATCCGGAAAAGTTGTGGCCGCGGTCGGCGGGTGGGAGCAGCGAACGTCCCGATCTCTCGTACAGTTTGCGCCGTGGGATCTCTGCGCAATCCGGTCGGGCCGCTTCCCTCCTCCATCTACTGGCGTCGGAGGGCCGCACTCCTGTCTCTTTTCGCCGTGCTGGCGTTGCTGGCGGCCTGGGTCGTCACCTCGGGTGGCGGGGGTGGCAACGGCAGCAGGAACAGCGCCGACGGCAAGAATCCCGCCCCCACGATCACGCCGGGGCCGTCGGACTCCGGCCCGGCGATCAGTCAGGCGCCGGGCGGCCGGGACGAGTCGGAAGACGGCGACACCGGCGGTACCGGGGACGGTCCGGGCGACGGTGACGGCGACGGGAGCGGTTCGGGCGACGTTTCCGGCTCGGGTGACGGCGGCTCCGGTGGCGCGGGTGGTTCCGGCGGCCCCGGCGGCGGTCCCGCCTCCGGGACGGGTGCCGGTACGGGCTCCGGCGACACGGTTCCCGCCGGGTCCCCGCTGCCCAACTGCACGCCGTCGGCGGTGAAGTTGAGCCTGCGCAGCCTCCGCAACACGTACGAGCCCGGCCAGATGCCGACCTTCGTGCTGGCCGCGCGGAACATCTCCGGCAGCGACTGCAAGATGGACTTCGGGCCCGAGAGCGCCGTACTGACGGTCACTCCGGCCACCGCCGACGACGCGTTCTGGGCGTCGGACGACTGCCCCGAGGCTGCGGGCAGCCGGTTCTACCGGGTGCCGTCCGACAGCGGCATCACGTACACCGTGAAGTGGGACCGCAAGCCGGGCGCCCCCGAGTGCGCGACCCCCTCGGCGGGGGTGGCGAAGCCGGGCACCTACCTGGTGGAGGCGAAGGCGCCGGGCTTCGCGAAGGTCCAGACGTCGTTCGTGATCGAGGCCGCCTGAGGCTCCTGCCGCGAAAGTGACGCCTGCCGCGCTGTGGACAACGACGACGCCACTTCCGGAACAGGGTCCGGTCCGTAGGGCCGGCCGCCCGGCGGACCAGAACGGTACGACCAGAACCGTACGACCAGAACCGCAGGCTCGGACCCGCAGGCTCAGGCCCGCAGGCTCAGACGTACCGCTCCAGGATCGACGACTCCGCCAGCCGTGACAGGCCTTCCCGGACGCTGCGGGCCCGGGCCTCGCCCACGCCGTCCACGGTCTGGAGGTCGTCCACGCTCGCGGCCAGGAGCTTCTGGAGGCCGCCGAAGTGTTCCACGAGGCGGTCGATGATGGCGCCGGGCAGGCGCGGCACCTTGGCCAGCAGGCGGAAGCCGCGCGGCGAGACCGCGGAGTCGAGCGTCTCCGGGGAGCCGGTGTAGCCGAGGGCGCGGGCCACCGTGGAGAGTTCGAGCAGTTCGGCGTGACTGAGCTTGTCCAGCTCGGCCAGGGCCTCCTCGACCGTGCGGGAGCGCTTCGCGGTCGGCTCGGGGACGTAGTCCCGGACGACCAGTTCGCGCTCCGGTTCGACGCCCGCGATCAACTCGTCCAGCTGGAGCGCGAGAAGACGTCCGTCGGTGCCCAGCTCCACCACGTACTCGGCGATCTCCGTGGCGATCCGGCGCACCATCTCCAGGCGCTGCGCGACCGCCGAAACGTCCCGGACGGTCACCAGGTCCTCGATCTCCAGTGCCGACAGCGTGCCCGCGACCTCGTCGAGGCGGAGCTTGTAACGCTCCAGGGTCGCCAGGGCCTGGTTGGCGCGGGACAGGATCGCCGCGGAGTCCTCCAGGACGCGGCGCTGGCCGTCGACGTACAGGGCGATCAGGCGCATCGACTGGGAGACGGAGACGACCGGGAAGCCGACCTGCTTGCTCACGCGGTCGGCCGTGCGGTGCCGGGTACCGGTCTCCTCGGTCGGGATCGTCGGGTCCGGGAGGAGCTGGACGCCCGCCCGGAGGATCTTCGACAGGTCGGAGGAGAGCACGATGCCGCCGTCGAGCTTGCACAGCTCACGCAGCCGCGTGGCCGTGAACTCGACATCCAGGACGAATCCGCCCGTGCACATCGACTCGACGGTCTTGTCGGAGCCGAGCACGATGAGGCCGCCGGTGTTGCCGCGAAGGACCCGCTCCAGGCCGTCACGCAGGGGTGTGCCGGGAGCCACGGCGCTCAGTGAGGCGCGCATCAGGCCATCGGGACCGGCACTCCCACCGGACTTTCCGGGAGCCGCTGCCCGGTCGTTGGCTGCCACTGCACTCCTCCGGTCACAGGTTGTGGGGCGCTCCCGTGTCGCACACTCGGTCGTACGGACGGGCGAGACCAGGGCAAAGTCTACCGGCGGTCCGTCTCCTCCCGGGGGGCCTCCCGGCGACGGGACCGCGGAAGGACCCGCAGGGCCTCGCCCATGTCGGCGACCTCCAGCACCTTCATCCCCGCCGGAACCTTCCCGGGATCGCCCGGCACCAGGGCATGTGTGAAGCCCAGGCGGTGTGCTTCGGCGAGCCTGCGCTGCACGCCCGTGACGCGTCTCACCTCGCCCGCGAGGCCCACTTCGCCGATCGCGACGAGGTTCTTCGGCAGCGGGGTGTCGCTCGCCGCCGACGCCAGGGCGAGCGCGATGGCCAGGTCGGCGGCGGGCTCGGACAGCTTCACACCGCCGACCGTGGCGGAGTAGATGTCCCGTTTGCCCAAGGCGCTGATCCGGCCGCGCTGTTCCAGTACGGCGAGCATCATCGACACGCGGGAGGTCTCCAGCCCCGATGTCGTACGGCGCGGGGACGGGATCTGCGAGTCGACCGTGAGCGCCTGCACCTCGGCGACCAGCGGGCGGCGGCCTTCCAGGGTGACGGTCAGGCAGGTGCCGGGCACGGGCTCCGCCCGGCGCGTCAGGAACAGGCCGCTGGGGTCGGTCAGGCCCGTGATGCCCTCGTCGTGCAGTTCGAAGCAGCCGACCTCGTCCGTCGTGCCGTACCGGTTCTTGACGCCGCGGACCAGGCGCAGGCGGGCGTGGCGGTCGCCCTCGAAGTGCAGCACCACGTCCACGAGGTGCTCCAGCAGGCGCGGGCCCGCGATGGCGCCGTCCTTGGTGACATGGCCCACCAGCAGCGTCGACATGCCGCGGTCCTTGGACGCGCGGATCAGCGCCCCGGCCACCTCGCGGACCTGGGCCATGCCGCCGGGCGCTCCGTCGATCTCCGGGGAGGCGACCGTCTGCACCGAGTCGAGGATCAGCAGCGACGGCTTCACCGCGTCCAAGTGGCCCAGTACGGACGCCAGGTCGGTCTCGGCCGCGAGATACAGGTGGTCGTCGATGGCCTTGATGCGGTCGGCGCGCAGCCGGACCTGGCTCGCCGACTCCTCGCCCGTGACGTAGAGCGTCTTGTGCTCCTCGCTCGCCGCCTTGGCCGCCACGTCGAGCAGCAGGGTCGACTTGCCGACGCCCGGCTCGCCCGCGACGAGCACCACCGCGCCGGGCACCAGACCGCCGCCGAGCACCCGGTCCAGCTCGGGCACCCCGGTGGAGCGGGCCGTGGCCTGCCTGCCGTCGACCTGGCCGATGGGCAGGGCGGACGTGGTGACGCGGCCCGGCGCCGTGGTGCGTACCGCGGGCGTGCCGTACTCCTCGACCGTGCCCCAGGCCTGGCACTCGGGGCAGCGGCCGAGCCACTTGGCCGTCTGCCAGCCGCACTCGGTGCAACGGTAGGACGGCCGGTCCTTGGTGGTCTTCGCACGGGCAGCCATGGGTGCACCGTAGCCGCCGACACCGACACCGGGTCGGCCGATGCCCGTCGACGGGCGCCGACAGCCACCGTGAACAGGCCACCATGGCTTGAACAAACCCTCGAACAAGCGACCCGCGCCCTCATATGAGGGATCGTTTCACCCGTACGGATTAAATATGCTCAAGCGGGGAGAAGGGGGTGAGCGCCGCCGCCTACGGTCGCCGGATGACGAGCAGCAGTCCGCAGACCCCGACCCGCACGACCGGCGCGCACCCGGCGCGCAGCGAGGCGCGCGAACACGTGGCGGCCCGTACGCTGGCGGAACGGCCGCCCGCCCGCTACGAGCCTTATCTGGACGGTCTGTTCACCTACTGCCTGTCCGTGCTGTGCGACCACGACGCGGCCACCGCCGCCCTCGGAGACGTCCTCGCGCTCGCCGAGCGGCGCGGCCGGCACTGCCCGGAGTCCCCCCGCGACCGCCGGACCTGGCTGTACGCGCTGGCCCGCTGGTCGTGCCTGCGCCGGCTCGCCGCGGCTCAGCAGAAACGTCCTGGCAGCCACGCCACGGGCCGGGCCGGCGGCCCCCCACAGCCGGAACGGTCCTGCGCGGCGACCCCGCCGGACGACGTCCAGGAGCACCGCCGGCACGAACTCACCCTGCTGGCCTGGCCCGAGGCCGCCGGGATCACCCCGGAGCAGCGCGAGGCGCTCGAGCTCGCCGTGCGCCACCACCTCGCCCCGCACGAGGTCGCGGCCGTCGTCGGCAGGGAACCGGCCGCCACCAAGGAACTCCTCGCCTCCGCCGCCTGCGAGGTCGAACGCACGCGCGCGGCGCTCACCGCCGTGGAGACCGGCACCTGCCCGAGCGTGGCCCACCTCACGGGGGACAGCCGGCTCGTGCTCGGCTCGGCGCTGCGCCGCGAACTCGTCCGGCACGTCGACGACTGCCCGCGCTGCCGCCGTACCGCCGAGCGCGCCATCCCCGGCCGCTGGCCCGGCACGGCCGTCACCCCCGCCGAACTGCCCGTACTGACCGCGCCCCGCGCCGCCCTGTACGCCGCGATGAGGCACGCCACGCGCGCGCGCGGGCACGTCCCGCGCTTCGACCGGCGCGGCTTCCCGATGGACCCGCGCGACCACGCCGCCCGCCGGGACCGGCTGCGCACGCGCGCCGTCACGACGACCGTGGTCGCCACCGTCGTCGCCGCGCCCGTGCTCGCCCTGTGGGCGGCCTACCGCGGCACGCCGATCGGCGAGGCCTCCGGCGGCTACTCGGCCGGCGTGCGCGAGGTGCCCGGCCCGGACGCGCTCGACGGGGGCGCGGGCGGCTACGAGAACGCGGGCAACGCCAGCAGCACGCCGGGCGGCAGGTCCGGGCGGGACGGCGACGTGTCCGTCGAGGTGGTGAGCGTCCCGGGACGCAAGGGCGCGGCCGGCCTGGAGGTGTCGGCCGGGCACAGCGGCGACACCACGCTGATCACCCTCACCGCGACCGGCCCGGAGCCGGTGCGCTGGTCGGCGTCCACACGCGCGTCCTGGCTGTACCTGAGCCGGTCGTCGGGCACCCTGCGGCCGGGCGGGACGCTGACGCTCAAGGTGTACGTCGACCAGCTGCGCGAACCGTCCGGGGACTGGAGCGCGCGCGTGACGATCGCGCCCGCGGGCGACGCCGTCTCCATCGAGGGCCACGGCGGGGCACCCGGCACGACCGGCCCGGGTCCCGCACCGGCGCCGAGCGGTACGAGCGGACCGCCGCCGGGCGCGCCGGACCCGGCGCCGGCCGACCCCGCCCCCTCGGAGCCCGCGCCGGGCGAGCCGTCCGACCCGGCGTCGTCGGGGCCCCAGGACCCGGCGCCGGGCGAGCCGTCGCCGTCCAGCCCGGACGCCGCGTCGCCCCCACCGAACGGCAGCGGCGACCCGAGCGGGACGACGCCGTAACCGCGTCCGGCGGCTCGAGCCGGGCGACGCCGTCTCCGCATCCGGCGGACGGTGCCGGGCCGGGGGCCGGTTCAGTCGGTGGGGCCGGTCGCGGCGGGGGGCCCGGTTTCAGCCGGTAGGAATTGGTTGCGGCGGTGGGGTCGGTTGCGGCGGTGGGCTCGGATACGGCCGGCCGTCGAGTTGGTTCAGGCGGTGGGGTCGGCCGGGTGCGGTGCCAGCAGGGGCAGTCGTGACGCCAGGCGCTGCTCGCACAGCTCGGCGAGCCGGTCGTAGCCGCCCTTGCCCATCAACTCGGTCAGCTCCGCCCGGTAGGAGACGTAGACGGGCTCGCCCGCGCCGTGCGCGGAGGTCGCCGACGTGCACCACCAGTGCAGGTCGTGACCGCCCGGACCCCAGCCGCGCCGGTCGTACTCCCCGATCGACACCCGCAGTACGCGCGTGTCGTCGGGCCGGTCGATCCAGTCGTACGTCCGCCGGACCGGCAGCTGCCAGCACACGTCCGGCTTGGTCTCCAGCGGCTCCCGGCCCTCCCCGAGCGCCAGGATGTGCAGCGAGCAGCCCGCGCCGCCGGAGAAACCGGGCCGGTTCTGGAAGATGCACGAGCCCTGGAAGGGGCGGGTCTGACGGTCGCCGTCCTCGTCCTCGGAGACCCAGCCGTGCGTCGTGCCCTCGGCGTGGTTCTGCCAGATGTCCGGCGTGAGCCGCTCCACGTGCTCCGCGACCCGCTTCTCGTCGTCCTCGTCGGAGAAGTGGGCGCCCAGCGTGCAGCACCCGTCGTCCGCGCGGCCCGCCTGGATGCCCTGGCAGCCGCTGCCGAAGACGCAGCTCCAGCGGGAGGTCAGCCACGTCAGATCACAGCGGAAGACCTGCTCGTCGTCCGCCGGATCGGGGAACTCCACCCAGGCGCGCGCGAAGTCCAGCCCCTTCTCGTCGCCCGCCGGAGCCCGAAGGCCCGCTTCCGGCGCGGTCGCCCGCGAAGAAGCCGGGGCCGAACCGGCCTTCCCGGCGGCCTTGTCCTTCGTACGGCTCTTGCCGCCCTTGCCGCTCTTGTCGTTCTTGCCGCTGTTCGCCTTGTTCGTCTTTGGCACCCGACCAGGGTAAGTCGCCCGGCACCCCCGCGGGACCGCGTCCGCCTCCCACGCGGAGGTCACGGCCCGCGCGGCGGGCAGTAGCGTGCCGTACATGAGACTCGGTGTCCTCGACGTGGGATCGAACACGGTGCATCTGCTGGTGGTGGACGCACACCCCGGCGCACGCCCGCTGCCCGCACATTCGCACAAGGCGGATCTGCGCCTCGCCCAACTCCTCGACGCCGACGGGGCGATCGGCACCGAGGGCGTCGACCGGCTGGTCACGGTCGTCCAGGACGCCCTGCGGGCCGCCGAGGACAAGGGCGTCGAGGACCTGCTGCCGTTCGCGACCTCCGCCGTGCGGGACGCCCGCAACGCCGACGACGTGCTCGCGCGCGTGCGGGCCGAGACCGGTGTGGAACTCACCGTCCTCTCCGGCGCCGAGGAGGCCCGGCTCACCTTCCTCGCCGCCCGCCGCTGGTTCGGCTGGTCGGCCGGCAGACTCCTCGTCCTCGACATCGGCGGCGGCTCCCTGGAGATCGCGTACGGCATGGACGAACAGCCCGACGCGGCCGTCTCGCTGCCGCTCGGCGCGGGCCGCCTCACCGCCGGCCGGCTGCCCGGCGACCCTCCTGACGCCCAGGACGTCCGGGCGCTGCGCCGCCACGTCCGCACGGAGATAGCCCGCACCGTCGGGGAGATCGCCCGCTTCGGCGCGCCCGACCACGTCGTGGCGACGTCGAAGACGTTCAAGCAGCTGGCCCGCATCGCCGGCGCCGCCCGCTCCGCCGACGGGCTGTACGTGCAGCGCGAGCTGAAGCGGCAGTCCGTGGAGGCCTGGGTGCCGCGCCTGGCCGGCATGACCACCGCCGAGCGCGCCGAACTCCCCGGCGTCTCCGAAGGCAGAGCGGGCCAGCTCCTCGCGGGGGCGCTGGTCGCCGAGGGCGCGATGGACCTGTTCGGCGTGGAGACGGTGGAGATCTGCCCGTGGGCGCTCCGGGAAGGCGTCATCCTGCGGCGGCTGGACCACATGGCGGGTGCGTGACGCAGGGGTACCGCGTCCGGAGGCTCCCGGTGCGGGCGTGCCCGCGGGGGACGGCGCGGCGGGACGGCGGGACGGCGGCACCCGGCGAGGCGGGCCGCGGGCGGCCCTGCTCCCGCGGGTGTGCGCCGAGGGGGTGTGTGAGGCAGACGTACCGCCGTCCGGAGGCCCCCGGTACGCGCGCTCGTGGCATGCGCCACAACCGTCGGGAGACACCCCGCGTCCCCGACACCGCACCCCGTAACCTGTCCCCCATGGCAGAGCCAGTCGTGCGGATACCGGAGGCGAAGGTCGCCCTGTCGACGGCGTCCGTGTACCCGGAGTCGACGGCGACGGCCTTCGAGATCGCCGCGCGCCTCGGGTACGACGGAGTCGAGGTCATGGTGTGGACCGACCCGGTCAGCCAGGACGTCGAGGCGTTGCGCAGACTCAGCGACTACCACCGCATGCCGGTCCTCGCCGTGCACGCGCCGTGTCTCCTCATCACGCAGCGCGTGTGGTCCACGGACCCGTGGACCAAGCTCCGGCGGGCCCGCGCGGCGGCCGAGAGGCTGGGCGCGAGCACCGTCGTCGTGCATCCGCCGTTCCGCTGGCAGCGGCAGTACGCGCGGGACTTCGTGGACGGCATCTGGCGCATGGCGGACGAGACCGACGTGCGGTTCGCCGTCGAGAACATGTACCCGTGGCGCTACCGGGACCGCGAGATGCTGGCGTACGCCCCCGACTGGGACGTCACCAGGGACGACTACCGGCACTTCACGATCGATCTCAGCCACACCGCCACCGCCCGCTCCGACGCCCTCGACATGATCGACCGCATGGGCGACCGGCTCGGTCACGTCCATCTGGCCGACGGCCGGGGCTCCGGCAAGGACGAGCACCTCGTCCCGGGCCGCGGCACCCAGCCCTGCGCCGAGGTGCTGGAGCGGCTGGCCCTGACCGGTTTCGACGGGCACGTCGTCGTCGAGGTCAACACCCGCCGCGCCATGTCGAGCGCCGAGCGGGAGGCCGACCTCGCCGAGGCGCTCGCGTTCACGCGCCTGCATCTGGCGTCGCGGACCGGGGTGCCGCGCCGATGACCGACGCCCCCGGGGCGGAGAAGGCGCGCGGCAGGCGCCGGGGCCGCCCGCCCGGCACGGAGTCGGGCGACACCCGCAGGCGGATCCTCACCGCGGCCCGCGAGGAGTTCTCCGAGCGCGGCTACGAGAAGACGTCCGTACGCGGCATCGCCAAGGCGGCCGGCGTCGACGCGGCGCTCGTGCATCACTACTTCGGCACCAAGGAACACGTCTTCGAAGCGGCCGTGGAGGTGGCCTTCGCGCCCGCCCTGAAGATCCGCGACGAGGTCGTCCAGGGGCCCCTCGACGGTGTCGGTGAGCGGCTGACCCGCATGTTCTTCGGGCTGTGGGAGAACCCGGTGACCCGGCCCCCGCTGCTGGCGATCGTCCGCTCGGCCGTCAACAACGAGTCCGCGGCGGCCGTGTTCCGGCGCCTGATCGCCACCCAGCTGCTGCGCCGCGTGGCCGACCGGCTCGACCTGCCGGACGCGGACCTGCGCGCCGAACTCGCCGCCGCACAACTCGTCGGCATCGCCATGATCCGGTACGTCATCAAGATCGAGCCGCTGGCCACGGCCGACGCGGAGCAGATCATCGCGCGGGTGGCACCGGTGGTGCAGGGGCATCTGACCGGGCCCTGAGCCCACCCCCACCCTCCCGCCCCTGCCGCCGGGGCCGGCCTTCGAGCGGGAGAGCGCGGGCCCGCCGCGCGCACCGCACATGTCCCGGCATCCGGACGCGGTGTCCGCTTCCTGGAAGACCGGCGTAGGCTCGGCGGGAGTCACAACTCTCCGAAGGAGCGAGCGACGATGCCCGAGCTGAGGTCCCGCACAGTCACCCACGGCCGCAACATGGCGGGCGCCCGCGCCCTGATGCGCGCCTCCGGTGTACCCGGCGCGGACATCGGCCGCAAGCCGATCATCGCGGTCGCCAACAGCTTCACCGAGTTCGTGCCCGGCCACACCCACCTGGCCCCCGTCGGCCGCATCGTGAGCGAGGCGGTCGTCGAGGCGGGCGGCATTCCGCGCGAGTTCAACACGATCGCCGTGGACGACGGCATCGCGATGGGCCACGGCGGCATGCTGTACAGCCTCCCGTCGCGCGACCTGATCGCGGACAGCGTGGAGTACATGGTCGAGGCGCACTGCGCCGACGCCCTGATCTGCATCTCCAACTGCGACAAGATCACCCCGGGCATGCTCAACGCGGCCCTGCGCCTGAACATCCCCACGGTCTTCGTCTCCGGCGGCCCGATGGAGTCCGGCCGCGCCACCCTGGTCGACGGCACGGTCCGCACCCTGGACCTGGTCGACGCCATGGTCGAGGCCGCCAACGACAAGATCTCCGACGCGGACGTCCTCCGTATCGAGGAGAACGCCTGTCCGACCTGCGGTTCCTGCTCCGGCATGTTCACCGCCAACTCGATGAACTGCCTCACCGAGGCGATCGGCCTGTCCCTGCCCGGCAACGGCTCGGTCCTGGCCACGCACACGGCCCGCAAGCAGCTCTACGTGCGTGCGGCGCGGACGGTCATGGACATCACCCGCCGCCACTACGAGCAGGACGACGACACGGTCCTCCCGCGCTCCGTCGCCACCCCGGCCGCCTTCCGCAACGCCATGGCCCTCGACATCGCCATGGGCGGCTCCACCAACACGATCCTGCACCTGCTGGCCGCCGCCCAGGAGGCCGGGGTCCCCTTCGGCCTGGCCGAGATCGACGAGTTGTCCCGCCGCGTCCCGTGCCTGGCGAAGGTCGCCCCGAACGTCGCCAAGGACCGTACGTACTACATGGAGGACGTGCACCGCGCGGGCGGCATCCCGGCCCTGCTCGGCGAGCTGCACCGCGCCGGCATGCTCGACGAGGACGTCCACTCGGTCCACAGCCCGTCCCTGTCCGACTGGCTCAAGACGTGGGACATCCGCGGCGGCTCCCCCTCCCCGGACGCGGTGGAGCTGTGGCACGCGGCCCCCGGCTGCGTGCGTTCCGCCGAGGCCTTCTCCCAGTCCGAGCGCTGGGACACCCTCGACGAGGACGCCGAGGGCGGCTGCATCCGCTCCGCCGAGCACGCGTACTCCAAGGACGGCGGCCTCGCGGTCCTCAAGGGCAACCTCGCCGTCGACGGCTGCGTGGTCAAGACGGCCGGCGTCGACGAGTCCATCTGGACCTTCGAGGGCCCCGCGGTCGTCTGCGAGTCGCAGGAAGAGGCCGTCCAGAAAATCCTCACCCAGCAGGTCGAGGAGGGCGACGTCGTCGTCATCCGCTACGAGGGCCCCAAGGGCGGCCCCGGCATGCAGGAGATGCTCTACCCGACGTCGTATCTGAAGGGCCGCGGCCTCGGTAAGGCCTGTGCGCTGGTCACCGACGGCCGTTTCTCCGGCGGCACGTCCGGCCTGTCCATCGGCCACGCCTCTCCCGAGGCGGCCTCGGGCGGCACGATCGCGCTGGTCGAGGACGGCGACCGGATCCGCATCGACATCCCCGGCCGCACGATCGAGCTGCTGGTCGACGACGCGGAACTGTCCCGCCGTGAGCGCGCCCTGAACGGCGTGTACGCCCCGAAGAACCGCGAGCGCAAGGTCTCGGCGGCCCTGCGCGCCTACGCGGCGATGGCCACGAGCGCGGACAGGGGCGCGGTGCGGGACGTGTCGAAGCTGGGCTGAGCCCCGCGCGCACGGACGGAACGGAAGCGACGCGTGAGGGCCGCCCCTGGGGGAGCGGCCCTCACGCGTGCCCGGCCCGGCACCCCGGGGAGGGCTACCAGTCCGCGGGCCGGTGCCCGTCCACGGCGAAGACCGTGCCGTCGGGGGCGGTGGCGTAGACGGCCCGGTCGGCGATGCGGGGCTCGGGCAGCGTGGCGACGAGCTTGTCCGCGTCCTCGCCGGCCAGGCGGGCCCGGGTCTGGCCGAGGAGCCGGCCGTCGGCGGCGTCCACGGCGAGCAGTCGCCCGTCGGCGCCGGTGAAGTACACGTGCCGCCCGTCGGTGACGGGCGCCGACCCCCGGCTCACCGACGTCTCCAGCGACCACCGCTGCTCGGCCGCGCCGAGGTCGACGAGCGTGAGGGAGCCGCCGACCCCCAGGAGGCAGACGAGGTTTCCGCGCACGGTGGCCTGCGCCCCTTCCAGCGGTACGGCGAGGGCCACCCGCGTGGTCCGGCCCGACTCGGGGTCGTAGCGGACCACGCTGTCGGCCTGGCCGTAGTTGCGCCCGCCGGCCAGCAGGATCACGCTGCCGTCCGCGAAGCCGACGGGGGTGAGGTTGCCCGCCAGCCGCGCGTCCCAGCGCACGTCGCCGGTGTCCGGGTCCACCGCCGTGACCCGGGTGCGCGCCCCGTCGTCCGCCACGGTGGCCGCCAGGGCGTGGCGGTCGCCGTCGAACGAGGTGAAGTAGGGACTGCCCAGGTCCGCGATCCGCCGGGTCCACCTCGCCTCGCCCGAGGCGCTGTCCACGCCGGTGACACGCCCGTCGTCGGCGGTCAGCAGCAGCATGCCGCCCGCGTGGTGGGACGCGGGGTAGCCGGACACGTCCATCCGCCACGCCCGTTTGCCGGAGGCCGGGTCGAAGGCCTCCACGTACGCCCCCTCGTGGGTCCGCACCTGCACGTACCCGCCGGAGAACACCGGCGGTTCGGACGGACCGTCGACGCCGTCGAGGGCGCGCCGCCACAGCACCCGGCCGTCGGCCGGATCGAGCGCGCTGAGCCGCCCCGACCGCACGCACACCAGACGCTCCGCGCCGTACGCGCACCGCGGCATGCCGTGTTCCTCGGACGCCGCTTCGGCCGCCCAGCCGCGGAAGCCGTCCGACCGGGCGGAGGCGCCCGCCGGGGACCGGCGCGCCGGCTGGGAGGAGTCGTCCAGCAGCAGGTAGGCGGTGCCCGCGCTCGTGACCAGGGCCAGCGCGGTGACGGCCAGCAGCGCGACCCGCTTACGGGCCGGGCGGCCGCCCCCGGGCGCGGATCCGACGTCCCGCGACTCCGGTGAGCTCGCACACGCCTGCCCCGAATCCGAGTCCGAGTCCGAGTCCGAACCCGAGTCCGCATCCGCATCCGCATCCGCATCCGGATCCGCATCCGGATCCGCATCCGCATCCGGGTCCGGGTCCTCCGGGTCCACGGTCCGCTGGGCAGGTATGAACGCCTGCGTGTCGTACGACGCCGACACCGACCGCAGTTCGCGCATCAGCTCGTCCGGCGTGGGCCGCTCCTCGGGCTCCTTGGCGAGGCAGCGCAGCACCAGCGGGGCCAGTTCCTCCGGTACGTCGCTCAGGTCGGGCTCGTCGTGCACGACCTGGTAGGCGACGACGTAGGGACTGTCGGAGTCGAACGGGCCCCGCCCGGTCGCCGCGTGCACCAGCACCGAGCCCAGCGCGAACACGTCGGCCGCCGGTCCCACCTCGCGCGGCCGCCGGAACTGCTCCGGTGCCATGAACGGCGGCGTGCCGATCAACTTGCCCGTCTCCGTGCGCAGTTCGCTGTCCTTCGGCCGGGAAATACCGAAGTCGATGACCTTCGGACCGTCCTCGGCGAGCAGCACGTTGCTCGGTTTGAGATCCCGGTGCACCACGCCGACCCGGTGGATGTCCCGCAGCGCCTCGGCCAGTCCCGCCGTCAGCCGGCGCAGCTGGGCGGCGCCCATCGGCCCGTTTCGCTTCACGTGCTGGGCGAGGGTCTGGCCGGGGATGAACAGCGTGGCCATCCAGGGCCGTTCGGCCTCCGGGTCGGCGTCCACCACGGGCGCGGTGAAGGCCCCGCTCACTCTCCGGGCGGCCCCCACCTCCTGCCGGAAGCGGCCCCTGAATTCGGGGTCCCGGGCGTACTGGGCGTGCACGACCTTCACCGCGAGCTTCATCCCGGAGGTGCTGCGCGCCAGATGCACGACACCCATGCCGCCCGAGCCCAGGCGGGACTCGAGACGGTAGTGACCGGCGTACTCCGGAAGTTCCGCTTCCGCGTCCGCTCCGGCGTTTCGCTGTGGCGCCATGGGACCCACCCCCGTGCTGTCGTCCGCGCGCGCAACGCTCGGAGCCTAGTGGATGACCCGTACCAGGCAGAGGCGGCCGGCTCGCGCTCATGTGCGGATTACGTACAGGTGTTTGTGGCGTGATTCCCGGGTATCTACCCCACCCCATGGATGTCATGGGGCACAACGGGGGAGGTTCCACATGTCTGTCGAGCATGCCGAAACGGCGGAGAACGGCCCGGCGATACCCACGGAGTCCACAGCGCTCATAGAGCCCGTAGAGGCCATCGAGTCCGTGGACTCCGTCACGACGGCCGAGGCCACGCTCACGGCCACCACCTACTACTCGATCGCCCCGGGCTACAGCGTCAACGTCCGCAGCGGTCCCGGCACCAACTACTCGATCGTCCGGGTCCTGCCCGAGGGCTCCGAGATCCCCATCAACTGCCAGTCCCCGGGCACCTGGATCAGCGGCCCGTACGGCACGTCGAACATCTGGGACAACATCGCCAACGGCCAGTTCGTCTCGGACGCCTACGTCCAGACGGGCAGCGACGGCTACATCCGCCCGCACTGCGGCTAGACGGGACGACCCGAATCCGGGACCCGGGTTCTGGGGGCCCAAGGCTCCTGGTTTCCGGGGTCCTGGGTTCCCGGGGCCCTGGGGTCCTGGGGTCCTGAGTTCCCGGATTCCCGGCCCAGGGTTATGGGCCCCCGGAGTCCCGCGATCTCCGAAGTCCCCGGGGTCCCCGAAGTTCCCGAAGTTCCCGCGGTCCCCGCGGCCTTCGGGCCCCAAGGCTCCCGGGGTGTCCTGCCCGTTGGCCTTCCTGTCCCGGAGCCCCGGGGCCGTGGGTGTCCGGAACCGTCATCGCACGGAGGGCGGCGAGCGAACGGCGTCCCGGACGGCACGGGGCCCCGGGTGCTCCGGGACACAGGGCCGTCAGGCGCGACGATCTGCGCCCCGCCCCGCCCGCACCACCACCGTGTCCCCGCGCCCCGGACGCACGCCGCCCGTGGCACCGCCGCCGTGCCGGCGTGCCCAGATCGCGCCCCGCGCCTACGCCGCCCTCCGCACCGCCGCCGTGTTGACGCCCCGCGCCCGCGCCCCGGGCCACGCCGCCCGCCCGCACCGCCAGCGCGCCCGCGTCCGCGCCGCCCGTCCCACCGCCCGCGTCACCCCGTCCGGCCAAGCACCGGCCCCTGCCCGGCGCCCCGGTGCCGGCCCCCCACCCCCACCCCACCACCCCCCGCACCACGGACCCGCCCCCTCCTTGACGCCCACCGCCCCCAGGAGCATTATTCATCACATGATGAATAACAGCCTGGACGGTGGCCCGTCCACCGCCGACCCCCCAGCCGTCCACGCCACGGACCTGACCGTCGTCCGAGGCCCCCGCACCGTGCTCCGCGGCCTCGACTTCACCGTCCCCCGCGGCCGTATCACCGGCCTGCTCGGCCCCTCCGGCTGCGGCAAATCCACGCTGATGCGCTCCGTCGTCGGCACGCAGGCCAAGGTCACCGGCACCCTCGACGTCCTCGGCCGCCCCGCGGGCCATCCCGCCCTGCGCGCCCGCGTCGGCTACGTGACGCAGGCCCCGTCCGTCTACGACGACCTGACCGTCCGCCAGAACCTCGCCTACTTCGCCGCGATCCTCGACCCGGGCCGCGCGGCAGCCGACCGCCGCCACGAGAACGTCACCCGCGCGATCGCCGACGTCGACCTCACCAGCCACGCCGACGCCCTCGCCGGCAACCTCTCCGGCGGCCAGCGCAACCGCGTCTCCCTCGCCGTGGCCCTCCTCGGCACGCCCGAACTGCTCGTCCTCGACGAACCCACCGTCGGCCTCGACCCCGTCCTGCGCCGCGACCTGTGGGCCCTCTTCCACGCCATCGCCGCCGACCGCGGCGCCACCCTCCTCGTCTCCTCCCACGTCATGGACGAGGCCGAGCGCTGCCACCGCCTCATGCTCATGCGCGAGGGCGAGATCCTCGCCGAGGACACCCCGGACGCCCTGCGCACCCGTACCGGCACCGAAACCGTCGAGGCCGCCTTCCTCCACCTCGTGGACGAGGCGACCCCGGCAGGCCGCGACAAGGACCGCATCCGATGACCACGACACCCACCACCGCACCCGACGCCCCGCGCGACCCGGCGGCCACCCCGCGCGCCCTGAACGCCTCCCGCACCACGGCCACCGCCGCCCGCGTCCTGCGCCAGCTCCGCCACGACCCGCGCACGATCGCGCTGATGATCCTGGTCCCCTGCGTGATGCTGTTCCTGCTGCGTTACGTCTTCGACGGCAGCCCCGGCACCTTCGACAGCATCGGCGCCTCACTGCTCGGCATCTTCCCGCTGATCACGATGTTCCTTGTGACGTCCATCGCCACCCTGCGCGAACGCACCTCGGGCACCCTGGAACGCCTCCTCGCGATGCCGCTCGGCAAGGGCGACCTCATCGCGGGTTACGCCCTCGCCTTCGGCACGCTCGCCGTCGTCCAGTCCGCCCTGGCCACGGGCCTCGCTGTGTGGTTCCTGGGCCTCGACGTCACCGGCAGCCCCTGGCTGCTGCTCCTGGTGGCGCTGCTCGACGCCCTGCTCGGTACGGCCCTCGGCCTCTTCGTCTCGGCCTTCGCGGCCTCCGAGTTCCAGGCGGTGCAGTTCATGCCGGCGGTGATCTTTCCCCAGCTCCTCCTGTGCGGCCTGTTCACCCCGCGCGACAGGATGCACCCCGTCCTGGAGACCCTCTCCGACCTCCTGCCCATGTCCTACGCCGTCGACGGCATGAACGAGGTCCTCCACCACACCGACATGACGACGGCCTTCGTACGGGACGTCCTGATCGTGGCGGGCTGCGCGCTGCTCGTCCTCGGCCTGGGCGCGGCCACCCTGCGCCGCAGTACGTCGTAGCCCTCCCGTCCGCCCGGCGGCACGTCCCGCCCGACACGTCCCGCCCACCGGACAAGCCACGCACACCCACCGCATCCGGTGCGAGGATGACCCCGGACGACGCAACCCCCGGAGGGCCCCGCACCATGACCCAGAAAGTCGCTGTCCTCGGCACCGGAAAGATCGGCGAAGCCCTGCTCAGCGGAATGATCCGCGCGGGCTGGGCTCCGGCCGACCTCCTGGTCACCGCCCGCCGACCGGAGCGCGCCGAGGAACTCCGCGCCCGCCACGGCGTCACCCCGGTCAGCAACGCCGAGGCCGCCAAGTCGGCCGACACCCTGATCCTCACGGTCAAGCCGCAGGACATGGGCACGCTCCTCGACGAACTCGCGCCGCACGTCCCCGCCGACCGCCTGATCGTCAGCGGCGCCGCCGGCATCCCCACGGCCTTCTTCGAGGAGCGCCTCGCCCCCGGCACCCCGGTCGTCCGCGTCATGACGAACACCCCGGCCCTCGTGGACGAGGCCATGTCCGTCATCTCCGCCGGCAACCACGCCACGGCCGCCCACCTGGCCCACGCGGAGGAGATCTTCGGCGCCGTCGGCAAGACGCTCCGCGTCCCCGAGTCGCAGCAGGACGCCTGCACGGCCCTGTCCGGTTCGGGACCGGCGTACTTCTTCTACCTGGTCGAGGCCATGACCGACGCCGGCATCCTGCTCGGCCTGCCCCGCGACAAGGCCCACGACCTGATCGTCCAGTCCGCGATCGGCGCCGCCATCATGCTCCGCGACAGCGGCGAACACCCCGTCAGGCTCCGGGAGAACGTCACGTCCCCCGCGGGCACCACCATCAACGCCATCCGCGAACTGGAGAACCACGGCGTACGGGCCGCCCTCATCGCCGCCCTCGAGGCCGCCCGCGACCGCAGCCGCGAACTGGCCTCCGGCAACAGCTGACCGGCCGGCAGCTCCCGCTCCGGCGACGGGACCGCGATGCGCTGACCCGTACATCGCATCGCGGCCCCGCCACCGATCCGCGCGTCTACCGGGGGGCGTTCACCGGGGTGTCCCGGTATGCGAGTCCGACGGCAGCAGTCCGATCGCCCCGTAGGCGGCATCCACCGTCGGCCGGGCCATGCCCCGGGCGCGCTCCGCACCCTCCCGCAGTACGCCCTCCACGTGACCGGGATCGGCGCACAGCTCCCGATGCCGCTCCTGTACCGGCCTCAGCACCTCGACCACGGCCTCCGCGGTGTCCTTCTTCAGCGCGCCGTACGACGGGTAGGCGCCGGCCAGCTCCACCGGGTCCCCGCCCGAGCACGCCGCGAGGATCTCCAGCAGATTCGCCACCCCCGGCCGCCCCTCCGGGTCGTACACGACCTCACGCCCGCTGTCGGTCACGGCCCGCCCGACCTTCCTGCGGATCACGTCCGGCTCGTCCAGCAGATAGACGATGCCCGGCCCCGAGTCGTCGGACTTGCCCATTTTCGACGCGGGGTCCTGGAGGTTCATCACCCGCGCCGCCACCGACGGAACCGTCGCCCGCGGCACCACGAAGGTGGGCCCGTACCGCTGGTTGAACCGCACCGCGAGGTCCCGCGTCAGTTCGACGTGCTGCGCCTGGTCGTCACCGACCGGCACCTCGTCCGCCCCGTAGGCCAGGATGTCCGCCGCCATCAGCACGGGATACGTCAGCAGCGACAGCCGCACGCTCCCGCCACGCGCCCGCTCCCGCGCGGCCTTCTCCCTGTACTGGATCATCCGCCGCATCTCCCCGTCGGTCGCGACGCACTCCAGTACGTACGACAGCCGGGCGTGCTCGTCCACGTGACT
Source organism: Streptomyces sp. NPDC005925 (assembly GCF_040638805.1). Lineage (NCBI taxonomy): Bacteria > Bacillati > Actinomycetota > Actinomycetes > Kitasatosporales > Streptomycetaceae > Streptomyces > Streptomyces sp. NPDC005925. The sequence goes on from NZ_JBEXVL010000009.1 coordinate 231,289, forward strand.
CTGCACGAACAGGGTGCACCGGCTCGGATCGAGTCCGGCGGCGAGCAGCAGCGTCGCCGCCTGCCGACTGAGCCGTCGCACCCGCGCCGGATCGTGGTCCACGGTCAGCGCGTGCAGGTCGACGACACAGAACAGGGCGTCGGCCCGGTGCTGATCGACGTCGGCCCACTGCCGCATGGCCCCCAGGTAGTTCCCCAGCGTCAGATGCCCGGTCGGCTTGACCCCGCTGAAGACCCGCTTCATCTCTCCACCTCCTGCTCGGGACCACCGCCACCGGCCGGCCGGCCCCCGGAGGGAGAAAACAGGACGGCCGCCGAAGCGGCGGCCGTTGGTGCGTACGTGCGTCCGGCCGCCGTCAGGCGGCCCACCAGAACGGGGTGCACGTACGCGTCATCACGCGTGCAAGAGTACGCCGCGGGGGTGCCGACTGTCCTGAAGTTGACACGCCCAGGGGCCCTCCGTAGTGTTCTCCGAGTTGTTCGACGTGAGCGCCGATTTCGGTCGGTCCCCGGACAGCCATTCCGCAAGTACCACCACCACTCGGTGACAGTCGCTCTGCGTCTGCTGCTGTTTCGTTGGCATGCGTATTCGCGAAATGAGGAATCCGCGTCCGAAAGGACGCAGGCCCCCGATTCGCTCGGGAGCCGGGAATCCGCTAAAGTCTCACTCGTCGGAACGGCCCAGCGGCCGGAAAGACAAACCCCGCTGACTGGGGGTCAGGCCGAGAAAAGGATCTGATAGAGTCGGAAACGCAAGACCGAAGGGAAGCGCCCGGAGGAAAGCCCGAGAGGGTGAGTACAAAGGAAGCGTCCGTTCCTTGAGAACTCAACAGCGTGCCAAAAGTCAACGCCAGATA